>NZ_JBGUAY010000012.1 GCF_041821025.1 Egicoccus sp. AB-alg6-2
AGCCGCGGCAATGGTCGGGTGGTGCGGGCACGGCCCACGATGCTGGTGGTGACCGACATCGCCGCACTGGTCGGCGACTCGGTCGCGGCCCGTCGGACGCGGCTGTTGTGGCGGCTGCCCGGTGCTCCGCCCGCACTCACCAGCGACGCGGTGCAGCGGATCTCGTGTGATGCGGACCTGCAGTTCCTGCTGGTCGACGGTCATCAGGTGCTGGGGATCAGTGCACCGACCTCCCAGATCCCGGCGCGGGTGCGGCGTGCGGTTGCGGCCCGTGATCAGGGCTGCCGGTTTCCGGGCTGCCGGGCCCCGGTGGGCTGGACCGATCTGCACCACGTGATCGGGCGTGAGCGGGGCGGGCCGACCACCGTGGACAACCTGGTCGCACTCTGCCGCCGCCACCACATGGCGGTCACCGAGGGACGCTGGCGTCTGACCATGACCGACGACGCGACCGTGACCGTCCGACGCGGACGCCACACCTCCACCTCCGACCCGCCCCTACGCCGCCATCCCATCGACGGCTGACGTCGCCCCGCCGGGACGGTTCCGGGCGGCGGATAGGCTCGTGCGCATGACTGCCTCCGACACCGCCGCCGCCCGCCACGTCCTCGTCGCCGTCGCCTGGCCGTACGCCAACGGCCTGTCGCACCTCGGGCACATCGCCGGCTGCTACCTGCCGGCCGACATCTTCGCCCGCTTCCACCGCATCAGCGGCAACCGGGTCCTGATGGTCAGTGGCACCGACGCGCACGGCACGCCGATCACGGTGAAGGCCGACCAGGAGGGCGTGGAGCCGGCCGAGATCGTCAACCGCTACAACCCGCGCTTCCACGAGCAGTGGGAGCGGCTGGGGATCTCGTTCGACCTGTTCACGACGACGATGACGGACAACCATCGTGAGGTGACCTGGGAGCTGTTCCGGGCCTTGCACGCCAACGGCTACATCGACACGCGAACGACCGAGCAGTTCTACGACCCGGAGGCCCAGCGCTTCCTGCCCGACCGCTACGTCGAGGGCACCTGCCCCAACTGTGGCTCGCCCGACGCCCGCGGCGACCAGTGCGAGACGTGCGGCAAGACGCTCGACCCGATCGACCTGATCGAGCCGCGGTCGAAGTTCACCGGCGCCACGCCCGAACCGCGCGAGACCGAGCACTACTTCATCCTGCTGCCTCGACTGCAGGACGACCTGCTGGCCTGGCTCGAGCAGCGCGAGGGGTGGCGTGGTCATGTCATCAACTGGGCGCTCGGCTTCGTGCGCGAGGGACTGATCGACCGGGCCATCACCCGCGACCTGGCGTGGGGCATCCCGCTACCGCCCGAGCTCGACATCTCCACCGCGGCGTCCGAGAAGCGCATCTACGTCTGGTTCGAGGCCGTGATCGGCTACCTGTCGGCGTCGCGCGAGTGGGCGCAGGAGCAGGGCGATCCCGACGCGTGGAAGGACTGGTGGCTGGACCCGGCCGCCGAGTCGTACTACTTCGTCGGCAAGGACAACATCCCGTTCCACGCCGTGTTCTGGCCCAGTTACCTGCTGGGATCGGCGACGAACGGGCAGCCACCGCTGAACCTGCCGACCAACGTGCCGGCCAACCAGTACGTGACGTTCAAGGGCGCGAAGGCATCGAAGTCGCGCGGCGTCGGCAAGTCGTTGCTCGACTACCTCGATGACTACCAACCCGACGAGCTGCGCTACGCGCTGGCCACGATCCTGCCCGAGTACAACGACACCGACCTGTCCGAGGACGAACTGGTCCGCCGCATCAACGGCGAGCTGGTGGCGGCATGGGGCAACCTCGTCAACCGGGTGCTGGCCATGACCAGGAAGAACTTCGACGGGGTCGTCCCCGAACCCGGCGAACTCGACGACGGTGACCACGCGATCCTGGCCACGGTCGACCGCAACCTCGCCGCCGAGGCCGCGCTGATCGAACAGGTGGAGCTGCGCGCGGCGCTGAAGCAGGCACTGGACGCGACCCAGGAGGTCAACGCCTACCTGAACGCGACCGAACCCTGGAAGACCGCCAAGACCGACCGCGACCGCACGGCGACGACGTTGTGGACCGCCATTCAGGCGATCAGCGGCTGCAACCTCGCGTTCGCGCCGTTCACCCCCTTCGCCGCCGCGACGGTCAGCGGCTGGCTGGGCCATGACGAGGACCTGCGGGGGACCGGCTGGGCGCGCCGCGACGTCAGCTCCGGAACGGTCCTCGGGGAGCCGACCCCGCTGTTCCGCAAGGTGGAGTTGCCCGAGGACGACGCCGAAGCCTGAGTTTTCCGGCCGTCGCTGGCCCGTTGGGACGTCCGCAACCCGGGGCGGCCCGGCGGCCGCAGGCGTGCGCTTTGCGAGATGTGGGCGACCTTCGGTGGTGGCCGTGGCGAAGTTGGCCAGGCTCGTCGGTGCCACCCCCACCGGTCGTACGGTCCCCGCAAGACGGACGGGGCGGACCATGGGGGCTTCCCGAGGCCGTGGAGAACGCCTGATGGACTTGACCGCAGTGGACCCACTCGTGTGGATCATCCTCGCCGTGGTCGTGGTGGCCGTACTCGTCGTGATGTTCTTCGTGCTGCGCAAGAAGCGTCGCAAGCGTGACGAGACCCGCCGCCACCTCAAGGACCGGTTCGGCTCCGAGTACGACCGCACGGTGAGCCAGGCGAAGAACCGCCGCGCCGCCGAGGAGGAACTGCTGGCGCGGGAGCGACGGCGGCAGTCCTTCGAGGTGCGGCCGGTGCCGGCGGACCAGCGCGAGGGTCTGCGCGCACGCTGGGACGAGATCCAGAGCAGCTTCGTCGACGCGCCGCACGCCACCTTGCGCAAGGCCGACGAACTGCTCGACGAGGTCGCTGTCGCCCGCGGGTACCCCGATGCCGCCCGCGAGCAGCGCCTCGCCGACCTGAGCGTGGATCACCCGGCCGCCGTGGAGCGCTACTGTTCGTCGCGCCCGGACAGCGACAAGGACGACCAGTCGACCGAGCAGTTGCGGGCCGCCCTGCTGGCCTCGCGTGACCTGTTCGAGACCATGCTCAACCAGGGAGAGCCCGGCTCGACCGACACGCCGCCGACCCCGTTCCAGGAGCTGGTCACCGAGGAACCCGTCGAGGGCGAGACCTCGGCACGCGCGGAACGGCACGGTGCGGCGTCCAACGGACACGAGGACGGCACCATCGACCTCACGCCGCACGACCGACGCCGTGAGCACGTCGACACCGGCGGCATGGCCGTCACCGACGACCAGGGACGGCCGCTGCCCCCGCCGCCCGCCGACGGCAGCCGCTGACGCGACACCAGCCGCTGACGCGACACCAGCGGGAGACCGGCCTACGCGAGCTCGACGGCGAGGCCGGTCTCCCGCAGTCCGGCGACGAGTTCGGGGTCGGCGCCACCGTCGGTGAGCAGCAGGTCGACGTCATCGAGGTCGCACACGTGCGCCAGGGCCACGGCGCCGAGCTTGGAGTGGTCGGCGCACACGATGCGTCGCTGTGACGCCTGCAGGATCAGGCGCTTGACCTGTGTCTCGGGCAGGTTGACGTTGGTGACGCCCGCCCGGACGTCCACGCCGTTGCAGCCGATGAAGGCGATGGCGGCGTGGATCTTGGCGAGCACGAGCCCCGCGAGCGGCTCGACCAGCGAGTGCTGCGTCGGGCGCAGGGTCCCGCCCGTGACCACCACCGTGAACCGGGGCGTGGCCACCTCCAGGGCCATCGCGATCGTCAGCGAACTCGTGAACACGGTGAGGTCGCTCAGGTCGTCGCGGATCGCGAGCGCCTTCGCGATCGCCGTGGTCGTGGTCCCGACGTCGAGGATCACCGTGTCGCCGGATTGCACCTTCGCCGCCGCCGCCCGCGCGATGTCGCCCTTCTCGGCCGCCGCCGCCACCGTCGACTCCTCGAAGCGGCGCTCCACGATCGGTCCGGTTCCCGGCACGGCGCCACCGCGGACGCGTCGCAACAGGCCCCGTTCGGCGAGCGCGTCGAGGTCCGTCCGCACCGTGACCTCGGAGACCTCGAAGCGGTCGGCCAGTTCCGTCACCCGCACGAACTCGCGATCGCGCACGAGCGTCAGGATCCGGTCGCGCCGGATACGTGCGGGCACCGGCGTCGACAGGGGCGCTTCACGTTCGTCGCGGTTCACGCGCGGAATCCTTCTCGCCAGGCGTCCTCGACGAGTTCCCGCAGCTCGGTCCGTCTTGGACGCCACCCCAACAGGTCGGCCGCGCGGGCCGAGGACGCGACCAGCGACGCCGGGTCACCGCTGCGGCGGTCGGCCTCCTCGGCGGGGATGGCGTGACCCGTCACCTCCCGTGCCGCCTCGATCACCTCGCGGACGCTGAACCCGCGTCCGTTGCCCAGGTTGCAGACGAGCGTGGGATGCCGGTCGAGCGACTCGAGCGCCCGCACGTGTGCGTCGGCGAGGTCGGCGACGTGGACGTAGTCGCGGACGGCGGTGCCGTCGGGAGTCGGGTAGTCGGTGCCGAAGACCGAGATCCGTTCGCGCTGACCGGCGGCCACCTGCAGCACCAGCGGCACCAGGTGGGTCTCGGGGGCATGCCGTTCGGGGCGCCCCGGCGTGGCTCCGGCGGCGTTGAAGTAGCGCAGACTGGCGGTGCGCAGCCCGTGGATCCGGTGGTGCCACGCCAGCATCCGCTCGACCAGCAGCTTGGACTCGCCGTAGGCGTTGGTCGGGGCCAGACGGTCGTCCTCGCTGATGGGCGTGCGCTCGGGCTCGCCGTAGACGGCGGCGGTGGAGGACAGCACGAAGCGTTCCACGCCGTGTTCGAGCAGGACGCGCAACAGCATCGCGCTGCCGCCGGTGTTGACGGCGAAGAACCGCTCGGGGCTACGCATCGACTCGCCCGCCTCGATCAGCGCGGCGAAGTGCAGGCAGGCCTCGAAACCGGCGCCGGCGACGGTGTCGGCGAGGGCGGTGGCGTCGGCGATGTCGGCGACGACCAGCCGGACGCCGTCGGGCACCGCCTCGCGGTGACCGGTCGACAGGTCATCGACCACCGTGACGTCGTGGCCGGCATCCACCAGCGCCGCCGCCGTCGTCGAGCCGATGAAACCCGCACCTCCGGTGACGAGAACGCGCACGCCGCTTCCTTTCGATTGCTTGCCCTAGGCTTTGTATCGGTTCCGAACCCCCGTACCCGAAAAAGGCACCCCACCGTGCCCCGCTACCTCGCTCCCGGTCGTGCCAACCTCATCGGTGAGCACACCGACCACACCGACGGGTTGGTCCTGCCGGTGGCGATCGACCGCGGGGTGACCCTCGAGGTCGACCTCGGGGGCGACGCCATCGCGCTGCGCTCGGCCGACGCCGACGGCGAGGTCGAGGTTCCGGCCGACGGCAGCCACACCCCCGAGCAGGGCTGGGGCCGGTTCGTCGCCGCCGTCGCGGCCGAACTCGCGCAGGCCGGGCGGCGTCCCGTCGGCATGCGCGGTGCCCTCAGCAGCGACCTGCCCCAGGGAGCCGGGCTGTCGTCGTCGGCGGCACTCGAGGTGGTGCTCGGGCTCGCCCTCGCCGACGCCGCGGAGTTCGAGATCGCGCCACTCGAGCTCGCCTCCCTGTGTCGGCGGGCGGAACGGCGCGCCGTCGGCGTGCCGTCGGGGATCATGGACCAGGCCGCGTCGATCCTGGGACGCGCCGACCACGCGGTCCTGCTCGACTGCGGTTCGCTCGAGTACCGGCACGTGCCGCTGCCGGGTGACCACGTGCTGCTCGTCGCCGACTCCGGCGTGCGCCGTCAGCTCGAGACCTCCGGCTACGCGCAGCGTTCCGAGGAGCTCGCGGCCGCGTTGCCGGTGCTCGAGGGCCGCCGACCCAGTGAGGTCGACGTCGAGGAACTCGACCAACTGCTGGCGGGCGTCCCCGAGGTGCCCGCCCGCCGTCTGCGGCACGTGGTCACCGAGAACGAGCGGGTGCGCCAGACCGAACAGGCACTGCACGAGGGACGCCTCGACGACCTCGGCCGGCTGTTCACGGCTGGCCACGCCAGCCTGCGCGACGACTACGAGGTCACGATCCCCGAACTCGACCGACTCGTCGAGCTCGCGCGCGAGGGCGGAGCGACGGCGGCGCGCATGACCGGCGGGGGGTTCGGCGGCGCCATCATCGCGCTCGTCCCGAGCGACCGGGTGACCGCGGTCGAAGCCACCATCCGCGACGGGTACGGGCGGGACTACCCCCAGCATCCGCTGCAGCTGCACCGCTGCCGGATCGCCGACGGCGCACGCCGGCTGGACGACTGAGCCCGCGCCCGCCGCCGGCTGCTGTCGCGCCACCGTGTCAGTCCTGGTCGTCGACGGCGGGCATGGGCCGCTCGCCCGTCTGGGGGACCGTCCCACCGCGCACCTGCGGCCAACCGTCGTCGTCCCAGTCGAGCGGGTCCAGCATCAGCACGCGCCGCGGCGCGCCGCTCGGGGCCGTTGGCCGGTCGCGCTCGTAGGCGTGGTAGAGCAGCCAGTCCTGGCCGTCGTCGTCGGTGACGAGGTCGTGGTGGCCGGGACCGACGAAGTCCTCACCGCCTTCGAGCAGCAGCGTGCCGTGGGAGTGCTCGAGGTCCTCACCGTCACGGTCGAGGTAGGGGCCGGTGAGGGCGTCGGCCCGGCCGACCGCCATCCGGTAGGTGCTCTGCATGCCCTCGCAGCAGGACCCGAGGGAGCCGAAGAACCAGAAGGCGCCGTCGCGCTGCTCGATCTTGACCGCCTCCCAGGCATCGCCGGCGATTCGAACGGGATCGGAGCGGACCTCGAGACCGTCGTCGGAGAGCTCCACCAGGTAGATGCCGTGGAAGGAACCCCACACGAGGTGGAGGCCGTCCTCGGTGGTCACGATGGCGGGATCGATCGAGTTGCCGACCCCGATCTCGCTGCTGAGGAACAGCGGCCCGAGGTCTTCGTACGGGCCCGCCGGTTCGTCGGCGGTCGCGACCCCGATGCCCGGATCGGGGTCGCCCCACAATGAGATGGCGTAGTACAGCAGGTAGCGGCCGTCGTGCTCGATGACCTCCGGCGCCCACAGGTAGCCGTCCTTCCAGCGGGGCCGCCGCTCGAAGGCCTCCCCGAGATGCTCCCACTCCACGAGGTCGTCGGAGCGCAGCACCGGCAACGGACGGCTGCCGGCGCCGTCGCCCCAGTCGTCCTCGGTGCCGATGGCGTACCACGCGCCGTCGGCACCGCGGACCGCACCCGGGTCGGCCAGGATCGGCTCGAAGACCGGGTTGGCGTAGGTGGGTCCCGACTCGCCGCACCCGGCGGCCAGGAGTACCACACTCGCGCCCAGCGCGACCAACGACCCCGTGACGGCTCTCATCCCTTCAGGCCCGAGCGCGCGACCCCTTCGATGACGTAGCGCTGCGCGAAGACGAACAGGGCGATGACCGGTGCGGACGCGATGACCCCACCGGCCATGATCACGGGGTAGTTGACCGTGTAGGCGCCCTGGAGCCGCGCCAGGCCGGGGGGAAGGGTCAGGCTGTCGGGATTGAAGAGCACGTAGACCGGCCACAGGAAGTCGTTCCAGTTGGTCAGGAACGCGAGGACCAGCAGGGTCGCCAGTGCCGGCTTCGACAACGGCAGGACGACCCGCCAGAAGACCTGGAACTGGTTGGCGCCGTCGATCAGCGCCGCCTCCTCGAGTTCGTCGGGCAGCCCGAGGAAGAACTGGCGCAGCAGGAACACCCCCAGCGCACCGGCCGCCTGCGGCACGATGACGGCCCACAGGCTGTCGAGCCAGCCGAACGTGTCGACGATGAGGTAGTTGGGGACCAGGAAGATGATCGGGGGGATGAACAGCGTCGACAGGATGACGCCGAAGAGCAGCTTCTTGCCACGGAAGTCCATCCGTGCCAGCGCGTAGGCCGCCGGGGCGGCCGTGGCGACCACCAGGACGGCGTGCGCGGTCGCGGCGATCATGCTGTTGAGGAACCACCGCAGCACCGGGGTGTCGGTGCCCGGGCGGAACAGCAGCTCGTAGGCCGCCGTCGTGATCTGCGAGGGCAACAGCTCCAGCGGCCAGCGGGTCGCCTCGGGGCTGGTCTTGAACGAGGTGCTGAGCATCCACAGCAGCGGTGCCAGGTAGATGACGCTCAGCAGGATCAGGACGGCGTACCCGAGCGGCCGGGTCCAAGGGCGTCGGGGTTGCACCCCCGCGTCCCCGGTCGCCGCGGCGGTGGTCTGGTCCGGCTCGTGGTCGACGGCGGTCATGCCTCGTCCTCCCAGCGGCGAAAGAACCCCCACAGCAGCAGGCTTCCGCCCATCAGGAACAGCGCCAGGATGTAGCTCATCGCGGCCGCGCTGCCGAGCCGGAAGGA
This sequence comes from Egicoccus sp. AB-alg6-2, assembly GCF_041821025.1. Classification (NCBI taxonomy): domain Bacteria; kingdom Bacillati; phylum Actinomycetota; class Nitriliruptoria; order Egicoccales; family Egicoccaceae; genus Egicoccus; species Egicoccus sp. AB-alg6-2. The sequence goes on from NZ_JBGUAY010000012.1 coordinate 8,313, forward strand.
TCCGAGCCCTTCCTCGGCGATCAGCATGACGGCGGTACGGGTGCGGTTGCCCGGTGCGCCCTGGGTCACCAGGAACGCCTGGCCGAACATGTTGGCCGACGCGAGCACCGTGACCGTGACGACGAACACCAGGACACGTCGGAGTCCGGGCAGGGTGACGTGCCAGAACCGGTTCCACGCGTTGGCGCCGTCCACGGAGGCGGCCTCGTACTGCTCGCGAGGAATCTCCTGCAGGCCCGCGAGGTAGATGACGGTGTTGAAGCCGAGCGTCCACCACACGGTCAGGACCGTGAGCAGGATCCAGCCCCAGGGCAGCGCCGTGGTCCACGGGTAGTTGCTCGCGAACCCGATCCGGCCGAGCAGGTAGTTGATGGCGCCGATGTTGGGGTCACCGAGGAAGCGCCACAGCAGGCCGACGACGGCGACGCCGAGCACGTAGGGCGTAAAGTAGACCGCCCGGAAGAACGTTCGTCCGCGCAGCCGCAGGTTGAGCACGAGCGCCACCAGCAGGGGGAGCACGAGCAGCAGCGGGACGCTCAGCACCACGAAGATGCCGGTCGCCCGCATGCTCTGCCAGAACGCGGCGCCGCGTTGGGATCCCTCGGCGAACAGACGGACGTAGTTCTCGACCCCCAGGAAGATCGGGGCGCCGAAGTACTCCCACTGGTGCAGGCTGATCCAGAACCCGTAGACGGCCGGGATCGCGACGAAGATCACGAACAGGGCCAGGTAGGGGGCCATGAAGACGTAGGGGGTCCACCACGCGCCCTGGGTGCCGCGCCCCGTGGGCACGGCACCGGCCGCGGTCGAGCCGCCGTTGGTCGCTTCGGGCGCCGTCGTGGTCATCGGCGTCTCACGCTTCCCGCTGCGCGGACTCCAGCACCTCGTTGGCGCGGGCGACACCATCGGCCAGCGCCTGCTCGGCGCTCTTCTGGCCGAGGACGGCCTCGCCCACTGCGGTCTCGAGCTCGCCCTGCGCGTCGCCGACACCGGGGACCGGGGGCGCGAAGCGGGCGTACTCGAGCTGGTTGGCGAAGGTCGGCTGGTGCTCCAGTGCCTCGAACTCACTGCTCTCGCGGACGCTGGCACGCGCGGGGATCTGGCCCGCTTCGGCCCACTGCAGCGAGTGCTCGGAGATCCAGTTCACGAAGGCGGCCGCGGCGCGGACCTTGTTCTCGTCCTGGTTCTGCTTGTTCATCAGCACGAAGTTGTGGCTGGAGGCCCAGACGGCGCGCTCGCTGCCGATCTGGGGCACCTCGGCGACGCCCCAGTCGAGGTTGTCGTCCTCGCCGTAGCCCTGGATCATCCAGATGCCGTTCCAGATGAACGCGTTGTTGTCGTTGGTGAAGGCGACGTGCTCGGCGTCCTGGCCGACGTCGGAGGGGCTGTGGCCCTCCTCGATCAGGCTCAGGTACCACTCGAGTGCCTCGACGTTCTCGGCGGCGTCGAAGGTGGCCTCCGAGGCGTCCTCGTTGTAGAGCTGACCGCCGAACTGGTAGGCCAGGGACTGGAAGGTGAGTCCGCCGGTGAACATGAACGGCGACACCCAGTGACCCTGGATGTCGTTGGAGCGCATGGCGTCCAGTGCGTCCATCAGGCTGTCGCGGTCGGTCGGGGGCGAGTCGGGGTCGAGACCGGCCGCTTCCATGACCCGCTTGTTGTAGTAGAAGCCGAGCGGGTGGACGTCGAGCGGGATGCCGTAGCGGCGGTCCTGGTACATCCCGGCGTCCCAGACCGCCTGGTCGAAGTCGCCGGCGTTGAGGTCGAGGGCCTCGGTGACGTTGTCGAGCGGCAGGATCACCCCGCGCGAGGCGTTGGTGCCGAGCTGGTCGAGGTGCATGACCGCCACGTCGGGGCCTTCGCCGCGGCTGACCGCGGGCGGCACGCTGCTGTAGAAGTCCGCCCACTGCAGCGTGTTCATCTCGACGTCGACGTTGTCGTGCTCGGCGTTGAACTGCTCGACGAGGTCACGCAGGAACGGGCCGTCGCCGCCGGTGAAGCCGTTCCAGAAGGCGAGTGCGACGGCGGGGCCGTCGTATTCGCGTGCGACGTCGACGTCGGCGAGTTCGCCGCCGGCGCCGCCTCCGTTGCCACCGCGTCCGCACGCGGCGAGTGCCACGGCGGCGCTGGCCCCCAGGCCCACACGGATGAATCCGCGCCGGGTCAGGACCGGCCGACTGTTGCGTAGGTGCTCCATCACGCTCTCCCTTGCTCTCCGAGGTGCTGCTGGCTCAACTCGTGGTGGTGGTGGCCGCTCGCGCCGACGCGACGTCGAGCTTCGAGCGGCGGTCGAAGGTCAGCAGGCCGTTCGCCTCCTGCTCGACGTCGGTCAACTGCGTGTAACAGAAGCCCTTGACGGGTCCGGACGCCGCCAGCGCCTGCAGCAGCTCGCGGTAGCGCTCCAGGAGGGCGGCCTCGCTGTCGACGGTGTGGTAGCCCCACGTGTCGCCGTCGCTGACCAGGGCGATGCCGCCGAACTCGGTCACGAGCAGGGGTTCCCCGCGGTGCGCGTGCCCGGCGGTGTACAGCGGGCGGCCGGCGGGCTGCGCCGACAGGGCCGTTTCGAGGTCGGCGAAGTGGTCCTGAAGCGCGTCGGCGGTGCCGTAGTCGTGGACGGTCAGCAGGTCGGTCTCGGCCTGCTCCCAGCCGTCGTTGCCGACGACCGGACGTGTGGGATCGAGTGCGCGCGTGAGGTGGTACAGCGCCTGCAGCAGGGCCCGGTGGCGCGGATCCGAGGCCAGGCGCGGGACGCCCCAGCTCTCGTTCATCGGCACCCAGGTCACGACACACGGGTGGTTGCGGTCGCGCGCGACGACCTGCTGCCACTCGTCGGCGAGGCGGTGCGCCATGGCCGGGGAGAACTCGTACGCGCTCGGCATCTCGTCCCAGACCAGGAACCCGAGGCGGTCGGCCCAGTACAGCCAGCGCGGGTCCTCGACCTTCTGGTGCTTGCGCGCACCGTTGAACCCGAGCTCCTTGGCGAGCTCGATGTCACGGCGGAGGTCGTCGTCGGTGGGCGCGGTCATCAGCCCGCCGGGGAAGTAGCCCTGGTCGAGCACGAGCCGCTGGTGGTAGGGCCGTCCGTTGAGCAGGACCTCGCCGTCGCGGGTCTCGATCGAGCGCATCCCGAAGTAGCCGACGACGCGGTCGGTGACACGGTCGCCGCGTTGCAGCGTGACCTCGATGTCGTGCAGGCGTGGCTGCTCGGGCGACCAGGTGGCGATGTTCTGCCAGTCGGCGACCGCGCCGGTGTGGTGGCCGCGCACCGGGATGACGGGAAACCGGCGCGTCAGGCGGGGTTGGGTGACCTGCATCCGGTCGTCGGCGAGGACGTTGCCGTCGTGGGCGACGACGACCTGCACGGTCGCGCCCACACACGCGGGATCGAGGTGCAGGACGACCTCGACCTCACCCGCCGCGAGGTCCGGTGTGAGCTCCCAACCGTGGACGCGTTCGACGCCGACGGGCTCGAGCCAGACGGTCTGCCAGATACCGGTCGTCGGGGTGTAGAAGATGTTCTCCGACCGCGGCTGCCAGAACTGCTTCCCGCGCGGGATGGTCAGGTCGTCGAGCGGGTCGAAGGCCCGCACGACGACCAGGTGGTCCCCGGACCCCTCGAGCGCGTCGGTGACGTCCGCCGTGAACGGGGTGTGCCCGCCGACGTGGTGGGCGACCTGCTGGCCGTCGACCCACACGGTCGCCTCGTAGTCGACGGCGCCGAAGTGCAGGAGCAGCCGCTCGTCGTCGCCGTCGCGTGGATCGTCGAAGCGGCGGGCGTACCAGACCACGTCGTGACGGTCGTTCACGCCGATGCCGGACCGCTCGCTCTGGAACGCAAACGGCACGGTGATGCGGTGGGTGAAGGGACCGTCCCCGTCGCCGTGCGGGACGAACCAGCCCTCGGCCAGTCCGACGTCCTTGTCGTCGAACGCGAACCGCCACGTGCCGTTGAGGTTGTGCCACCGCTCCCGCCGGAGCTGCGGGCGGGGGTAGTCGGGACGCGGCGTGGTCATCACAACTCCTCGGTCGGTCGCACCTCGGGGACGAGGCAGCCCCGCGCGTCGATCGCCGGTGGGTCGGTGGCACGAAGGGCGGCGGCCGTGGTCTCGGGCAGCGTGTCGTTGATGAACAGCCCGGTGGCGGTCTCGACGGACGCCCGGATCTTGAGCTTGTCGGCGCCACGGTGGGGCGGCAGGAACTCGAACGACAGGTGCCAGTCGGGCTGGTCGTGCGGAGCCTCGTGCACCACCATCATGAAGGGCAGGTCGTGGCCGAAGAGTCGGTCGTAGCGGAGCACCAGGTCGCGCAGGGCGGCGGCGAGGTCGCACTGCTCGTCGCCGGTGAGGTCGCCCAGCCGCCTGGCGCCGTGACGGCGCGCGCGGACGTGGACCTCGTAGGGCCAGTGCGGCGCGAAGGGGACGCCGACGGTGAAGCTGTCGTTGGCGGCGACCTGCCGCTCGGTCGCGGCGGCGTCCATGGCGACGACGCGACATCCGAGGCAGTTGCCGTGCTCGGCGCGGTGGGCGTGGTGGTGGTCGTTGCGCAGGGCGATGTTGGGCGGCAGGTGGTCGAAGGCGTAGATCTGGCCGTGCGGGTGTGACAGCGTCGCGCCCACGCCTTCCCCGCGGTTCTCGAAGATGAGTACGAACGCGATGTCGGGCTGTGACCACAGCGCGTTGCTGCGGTCGGTCCAGACCGCGATGACCTGGGCGACCTGTGCCGGGTCGAGCGTGGCCAGGGATCCTTCGTGCTGCTCGGTGTAGAGGACCACCTCGCACCGCCCGACGGACGCCGCCGTCGGGGCGATCGTGGCGTCCTCGGCGGCTGGCGGTGGCGGCGGGTCGGCCATCAACGAGGGGAACCGGTTCTCGAAGACCGCTGCCTCGTAGGAGAACGGCAGCTCCGGTCCTCCCGGGCACAACGGACACGACGGCGTGCCGTCGGGAGCGTCGGCGGACAACGGGGCTGGCCGGGTCTGCGGGCGCGTGTTGCGCGCGGGCGAGACGGCGATCCAGGTACCGGTCAGCGGGTCGAGCCGGCGGTGCAGCTGTGGTGGCTCCCCAGGAGCCGAGGCGTCCGCCGGAAGCTCACCGCGCAGTTCGCCGTAGACGTAGAGGTGGCGACCGCCGGCATGCACCAGGGTGTGGCGCGCGAGCGTCGGCACACGGGCATCGTCGGAAGGTCGCCGTGCCGTCACCCCGTAACTCCTGCATCGTCCCGCGGCGTCACGCCGCGATGAGACGACTCTAGAGCGACTTTCGTTTTCTTGTCAATACCTACGTTTGGCTTGGGAAACGTTTCGCAACGGGGGAGCCCAACTGGGTCAGGCGACCACGACCGGTCCGTCCGTCCGCAGCGTTCGCGCCCCCGGCAAGAATCGAACTTGCGACGCACGGTTTAGGAAACCGACGCTCTATCCACTGAGCTACGGGGGCAGACCGGGTGGGCGGAACACTGGCGTCCTCACCACTCCCGGCGGGCCATGGTAGGGCGGCTACGGCGGCCGGGGCACACGGTCGGCGGTGCCGGCCATCTCGACCGCCGCTCTACGGGGGCGTCATGGCAGGGCCGCTGAGTAGGCTCGGCCGACGATGCGGGGAGGCTGGCAATGGAGTCGGACGGCGGGACACTCGACGCGGACCTGCGGGCTGGTTATGGCTTCGACGACGAGGCCGTCATCCTCGGTCGGCCCCTCGACGCCGCGCTGCAGAGCCCGCTCAACGACCACTTCGTGCAGGTGCCCCTGCGCATGCTCAACAAGCACGGCCTGGTCGCCGGCGCGACCGGTACCGGCAAGACCAAGACCCTGCAGGTGTTCGCCGAACAGCTGTCGCGTGCCGGTGTTCCGGTCTTTCTCGCCGACCTCAAGGGTGATCTGACCGGGCTCGCGGTGCCAGGCCCAGGCAACGAGCACATCGACGCCCGCATGTCGGGCATGGACCTGCCCTGGCAGGCGGAGTCGTTCCCTGTCGAGCTGCTGTCGATCTCGGGTCGGTCGGGCACGCCGCTGCGTGTCCCCGTCAGTTCCTTCGGACCGCTGCTGCTGGCGAAGGTGATGGAGTGCAGCGACACGCAGGAGTCGGTGCTGCAGGTCATCTTCAAGTACGCGGACGAGTCGCAGCTCGCCCTGCTCGACCTCGTCGACCTGATCGAGCTGCTGAAGTTCCTGGCTTCCGACGACGGCCGCGAGGTCCAGGCGACCTACGGGGGTATGAGCACCCAGACCATCAACGTGTTGCTCCGGAAGACCATGGAGCTGCAGACCCAGGGCGGGGACACGTTCTTCGGCGAGCCCGAGTTCGACGTCGAGGACCTGGTGCGGACCCAGGACGGCAAGGGCGTCATCACCATCCTCAACCTCGTCGACGTGCAGACGAAGCCGCGGATCTTCTCGACCTTCATGATGTGGCTGCTCGCCGAGATCTACGAGACCTCGCCCGAGGTGGGGGACCCGGACAAGCCGCGGCTGGTGTTCTTCTTCGACGAGGCGCACCTGCTGTTCAACGGCGCGTCCAAGACGCTGCGCAGTTCGGTCGAGCTCACCGTCCGCATGATCCGCTCCAAGGGCGTCGGCGTCTTCTTCGTGACCCAGCAGCCCCGCGACGTGCCCGAGGACGTGCTGGCGCAGCTGGGCAACCGGGTCCAACACGCGTTGCGTGCGTACACCCCCCAGGACCAGAAGGCCCTGAAGGCGACCGCGGCGACGTTCCCGGTCAGTGCGCACTACGACGTGCAGGAGGCCCTCACCGGTCTGGGCACCGGTGAGGCCCTCGTCACCGTCCTCGGTCCGAAGGGTCGGCCGACACCGACGGTGCCGACCCGGCTCGTCGCGCCGGTATCGCAGATGGACACGGTCGACGAGGCGACCGTCCAGCGGCTGATCGAGGGCAGCCCGTTGCTGGCGAGGTACGCCCAGCGACTGGACCGTGAATCGGCCGCCGAGATCCTGGCGAAGCGGGCCGAGGAGAAGGCCGCAGCGGCGGTCGAACACGCCCGGTCCCAGGAGGAGGCGGACGCGCTCGCACGTCGCGAGAAGGAACTCGTCGCGGAGCAGCAGCGGACCCGCCGTGCCCCCACCGGACGGCGGGCGAGCAACCGCGACACGGCGACCGAGCGCATGGTCAAGAACGCCGCGGCCAGCGTCGGCCGCGAAGTCGGCCGGTCGCTGATCCGTGGCATCCTCGGCAACCTCGGCCGCTGACCCCGACTACAGCTCGTCGGTCGCGAAGGTGTCGCACGCGGCGAGCTCGCCCTCACGGTAGCCCCGTGAGAACCACGACTGCCGCTGTTCGCTGGTGCCGTGCGTGAACGTCTCGGGCGTGACCTGGCCCTGCACCCGCTCCTGGATGCGGTCGTCGCCGACGGCGGCAGCGGCACTGAGCGCGTCGGCGATGTCGTCCTCGGTCAACGGGCGCAGGAACGCCTCGCCGCTCTCGGGGTCGAGCGCCTGCGTGGCGTGGTGGGCCCACACGCCCGACAGGCAGTCCGCCATGAGCTCCACCCGTACGGCGCCCGACTCGGGGCCGCTGGGGTCGCGCTGGGCGCGGTCGAGCAGTCCGAGCTGGTGCTCGATGTGGTGGCCGAACTCGTGGGCCACGACGAACTGCTCCGCGAGGGGTCCCTCGCCGGCGCCGAAACGCTCCCGCAGGGTGTCGAAGAAGCCGGTGTCGAAGTAGGTCGTGCGGTCGGCGGGGCAGTAGAACGGGCCGACCTGGCTCGTCGCGGTGCCGCACCCCGTGGCAACCTGACCCTCGAAGATGGTCAGTCCCGGAGGCTCGTATGCCGGGCCGCCGGCCGCGGGCAGCTGCTCCTCCCAGACGACGTCGAGACTCTCCGCGGTGGCGATGATGCGACAGTCGACGTGCTCATTGGCGTCCGCACCGGTCTGGCAGTGCTCGAAGCCACCCTCGATCTCCTGGCCGCCGGCAGACCCGGCGCCCGGATCGCCGCCACCGGCCAAGGCGTCGAGCGGGATGTCGAACACCAGCGCGAGCAACAGCAGCAGCAGGCCACCGCCGCCACCGATCGCCACACCCGCTCCGCCGCGGCGCCCGCGCGAGGCACGACCCGAATCGATGCGCACGTCGTCGTTGAAGCTCATCGGGGCACTCCCTGGACCGGTCGCGACGCCGGAAGAGCCGAAGACTACGAGCGCCGAACGCGTGCGTACCCCCACGACGGTGTTCCTCCGGTGGCGGCCGTCACGCCTCTTCCGCTCCGGCGTGCTTGCCTGCGCACCTCGACCACGACGAAGAGGAGCCACGGTGCGCGCCGTTCACGTGACACGGTTGGAAGGACCGGATGCGGTCGAGGTCGTCGAGGTGGACGAGCCTGCAGCCGTCGACGGCCAGGTCGTCATCGACGTGCACGCCGCCGGGGTGACCTTCCCCGACGTGCTGCTCACCCGCGGCGAGTACCAGATCAAGCCCGACCCGCCGTTCGCGCCGGGGTCCGAGGTCGCCGGCGTCGTCCGCGAGGCACCGTCGGACGGCCCGCTGCGACCTGGCGACCGGGTGGCGGCGTTCCCGGGCTTCGGTGGGTTCGCCGAGACGGTCGTGGTCGACCCCCGACTCGTGTTCCCGCTCCCCGACGACGTCGGCTTCGCCGCTGGGGCCGGGCTCCCGATGAACTACCTGACCGTGCACTTCGCCCTGATCCGTCGTGGCCGGCTGCAGCCCAACGAGTGCGTGCTCGTCCACGGGGCCGCCGGCGGGGTCGGCACGGCGGCGATCCAGCTGGCCAACGCCTACGGCGCCCGCGTCATCGCGGTCGTCTCCAGCGACGCCAAGGCCGAGGTCGCGCGTCAGGCCGGAGCCGAGGAGGTGGTGTCGGCCGACGGCTTCCGCGACCGCGTGAAGGAGATGACCGACGGCCGTGGCGTCGACCTGATCGTCGATCCCGTCGGCGGGGACCGGTTCACCGACTCGCTGCGGTGTCTGGCTCCCGAGGGGCGGCTGCTGGTCATCGGTTTCACGGGCGGCGAGATCCCGACGGTGAAGGTCAACCGGCTGCTGCTCGGCAACACGTCGGTGGTCGGAGTGGCGTGGGGCGCGCACTTCTTGCGTGACCTGAGCTACCCGCAGATCCAGTGGGCCGACCTGCTCCCGTTGATCCGGCGTGGTGCGCTCCGCCCGATCCTTGGCGGCAGCTACCCGCTCGAGCGCGCCGTCGAGGCGCTGCGTGAGCTCGACGAACGCCGGGCCACCGGCAAGGTCGTCCTCGACGTGCGATGAGCCGTGCGCGCCATGGTGCTCACGCGGCGCGTACGTGCCCGAGGAAGTCGCGGACGTCCAGGACCGCCGCGCGGGCAGCCCGATTGGCACCGATGGTGCTGGCGGACGGTCCGTAGCCCAGCAGGTGGATGCGACGGTCACCGGCCACGTGGGTGCCGTCCATGCGGATCCCACCGGACCGCCCGCGCAGGTCGAGCGGTGCGAGATGGTCCAGGGCATGGCGGAAGCCCGTCGCCCACAGGATGACGTCTGCCCGAATGAAGCGGCCGTCGTCCCATGCCACGCCGTCGGCGGTGATGCGATCGAACGTGGGCAGCCGGTCGAGCGCGCCGCGGCCGCGCGCCTCGAGGACCGGCGGTGTGGCCACCAGGCCCGTCACGCTGACGACGCTGTCGGGTCGTCGGCCCGCGGCAACCGCCTCGGCCACCTCGGCGACCGCCGCACGTCCTGCCTCGGTGTCGAACGGCTCGTCGCGCCACTGCGGCTCGCGCCGGGTGACCCAGGTCGTCGAGGTGACCGACGAGATCTCGGCGAGGTGCTGGATCGCCGAGTGCCCGCCGCCGACCACGACCACGTGCTGACCGGCGAACCCGCGTGGACCGGCGTAGTCGGCGGTGTGCAGTTGGCGGCCCCGGAAATCCGCCATGCCGGGATACCGCGGCCAGAACGGCCGGGTCCACGTCCCGGTCGCGTTGATCAGCGCACGCGTGCGCATCGTCCCCCGGTCGGTCTGGACCAGCAGTCGGCCGTCACCCGCCTCGTGGACCTCGCCGACGCGCACCGGCCGGCGCACCGGCAGCCCGAAATGCCGCTCATAGCGTGCGAAGTACGCGGCGACGACCTCGTTCGCCGGCGCCTCGGGATCGACGTCGCCGAGCGGCAGACCGGGCAGGTCGTGCAGCCCGTGGACCGCCCCCATCGTCAGCGTCGGCCAGCGATGTCGCCAGGCGCCGCCGGCGGCGGCGTTGCCGTCGAGCACCACGTGGTCCTCGCCCGGGAGGAAGCCGCGGGTGCCGAGGAAGTACGCCGCCGACAGCCCGGCCTGGCCGGCGCCGACGACGACCACCTCGACGTCGTCCATGTCACTGCCCCCGCAGCAGCTGCTCGAACGGGATCGGGTCGGCGAATGGATTGCTTGCCGACCGTCGGGTCGGCGCGCCGACGACGAGGTCGGCGAGCTGTCCGGCGGCGCGCTTGATCCGCGCGGCGAGCCCCCCGTCGACCTCGCCACCTCCACCCCAGTCCTCCGCTGCGGCGAAGACCGCCGTCGGCACGACGACCGCCCGCAGGTAGGCGAACAGGGGCCGAAGGGCATGTTCGAGCGCCAGCGAGTGGCGCGCCGTGCCGGCCGTCGCCGCGATCAGCACCGGCGCATCCGTCAATGCGTGATCGTCGAGGACATCGAAGAAATTCTTGAACAGCCCGTTGTACGACGCGCTGAAGATCGGCGTGACGGCGATCACCCCGTCCGCGCCCGAGACGGTGTCCTTGGCCGCCTGGAGCGGCTCACTCGCGAAGCCGGTCAGCAGATGATCGGTCAGGTCGTGGGCGAGCTCGCGCAGCTCGATCACCTCGACGACCACGTCGTCGCCATGGTCGCGGACGGCGGCAACGGTCGCCTCGGCGAGGCGGTCGGCCAGCAACCGCGTCGACGACGGCTGGCCGAGCCCGGCCGACACCACGGCCAGCGTGCGGGTGGTCATCGCAACTCCTCCACGGTCTCGGCGCCCGCCAGGACGTCGGTGTCCTCGGCCTCGAGGGCCGCCCGGAGCGAGGCGTGGGTCGGGGCATCCGGGACGTGGGCCGGGCGATTGGTGGCGAACTCCCGGCGCAGGGCCGGGACGATCTCGCCACCCAGGATCTCGAGTTGCTCGAGCACGGTCCGCAAGGGCAGCCCGGCGTGGTCGATGAGGAACAGCTGGCGCTGGTAGTCGCCGACGGCGTCGCGCATGCCGGCATAGCGTTCGATGACCTGCTGCGGGGACCCGACGGTCAGCGGGGTCTGCGCGGTGAAGTCCTCGAGCGAGGGTCCGTGGCCGTAGACCGGGGCGACGTCGAAGTAGGGGCGGAACTCCCGGACGGCGTCCTGCGAGTTGGGTCGCGCGAAGAACTGTCCCCCGAGGCCGACGACGGCCTGGTCGGCGGAGCCGTGGCCGTAGTGCTCGAAGCGGCTGCGGTACAGCTGGACCATCTGGCTGGTGTGTCGCATCGGCCAGAAGATGTTGTTGTGGAAGAACCCGTCGCCGTAGTAGGCGGCCTGCTCGGCGATCTGCGGCGTGCGGATCGAACCGTGCCACACGAACGGCGGCACGCCGTCGAGTGGCCGGGGCGTCGACGTGAAGCCCTGCAGCGGGGTGCGGAACTTCCCTTCCCAGTCGACCACGTCCTCGCGCCACAGCCGGCGCAGCAGGGCGTAGTGCTCGACGGCGAGGTCGATGCCGGCGCGGATGTCGTAGCCGAACCAGGGGTAGACCGGACCGGTGTTGCCGCGTCCGAGCATCAGATCCATGCGGCCGCCAGCGAGATGCTGCAGCATCGCGTAGTCCTCGGCGATCTTGACCGGGTCGTTGGTCGTGATCAGGGTGGTCGCCGTGGACAGGATCAGCCGCTGCGTCTGCGCCGCGAGATTGGCAAGCGTGGTCGTCGGTGAGGACGAGAAGAACGGCGGGTTGTGGTGCTCGCCGAGGGCGAACACGTCGAGCCCGACCTCCTCGGCGGTCCTGGCGATCTGCAGGACGGCCTGGAGGCGCTCCGCCTCGGTCGGCGTGCGCCCGGTGGTCGGGTCGGGCGTGATGTCACTGACGGAGAAGACGCCGAACTGCATGCCTGGGACCTTCGCGATGGGCGCGCCCACAAGGGGCGCACGGGCGGTGATTTCACTTGCAACTATCTACCAGAACGCCCGGTGCTCCGCGAGGTATTCCCCGGTCAGCGGCGGCGTGCCCGCTTGGCGCCGGCGCCGTTGCCACCGCCGTTGCTGCCGCCCTGGCTGCCACCGTTGTCGCGACCGTGGCGCGCGCGACGGCGGCTCGTGGCCGGGGCCGGCCCGCCGTTGGCGCTCACCCGACGCGGCCGGGCGGCGGTGGGGGTGGCTGCCGCGTCACGCCGTGGCGTCGGCAGCGTGTCGGCCGTCAGCAGTTCCATGGTGAGGTCGTGCAAACCCTCGGGCATGGCGAGGTCGCGCTGCAGCTTCTGCACGTCCTTGCGTTCCTCGGCGCCGACGAGCGAGACGACGACGCCCTCGGCCCCGGCCCGACCGGTCCGCCCCGAGCGGTGGACGTAGTCCTTGTCGGTCGCCGGCTGGTCGTAGTGCACGACGGCGGCGACGTCGTCGACGTGGATGCCACGTGCGGCGACGTCGGTGGCGACGAGCACGTGAACGCGGCCGTCGGCGAAGCGGGCCAGCGCCGACTCCCGCTGGTTCTGCGAGCGGTTGCCGTGGATCGCGGCCGTGGTGATGCCGTCCTGTGCCAGCTGCTTGGCGAGGCGGTCGGCACCGTGCTTGGTGCGGGTGAACACGATGGCCGGTCCGGTCTTCCGCACGATCTGCGCGGTCAGGCGCCGCCGCTCGTTGCGCTCGGCGGCCCAGAAGACGTGGCGCACGTCCCCGCGCTGTTCGGCAGGCGTGTCGAATTCATGGCGGGCCGGGTCGCGCTGGTAGCGGCGCACCAGCACGTCGACGTCGCCATCGAGCGTGGCGCTGAACAGCAGCGTCTGGCGCTGCCTCCGGGTCTGGTCGAGGATGCGGCGCACGACGGGCAGGAACCCCATGTCGGCCATGCGGTCGGCCTCGTCGATGACGACGAGGTCGACGTCGGCGAGCGAGATGGCCCGCTGCTGCAGCAGGTCCTCGAGACGGCCGGGAGTCGCGACGACGACGTCGACGCGCTTGGCGAGGCGCTGGCGGTCGCGGTTGACGCTGGTCCCGCCGTACAGCGTGACGATGCGACGGTCGGTCACCTCGAGCAGGGGGGCGAGCACGTCACGTACCTGCGAGGCCAGCTCCCGGGTCGGGACGAGCAGCAGCGCCCGCGGGCGACGCGCCGCACCCTCGCCGACGCGGATGGCGACCGGCAGGGAGAAGGCGAGTGTCTTGCCCGAGCCGGTCGGGGCCTTGCCGCACAGGTCGCGCCCGGCGAGCGCGTCCTGCAGGGTCAGCTGCTGGATCGGGAACGGTGCGGTGATGTCGAGCGTCCGCAGCCGCGAGACGAGAGCGGCGGGAACGCCGAGTTCGGAGAAGGTGGTGGTCACGAAGAAACCTTGTCGGCCCAGCCGTCCTGGCGGGCACGTCGGTGTGGCGCACCGACAGGTTCCGCCGGCGCGAGCACGGCGAGGAGGCGGCCGGAGCCGGCAATCGCGGTGCGTGTCGAACACGCAGCCGGGAAGGAGTGCGGCGGTGCCGCGGGCCCATCCGAGAGCCTGATGGTCACCGGGCCGATCGCTGCCGGAGCGCGGCGGCGGACGGGAGGTGACGACGTGTTCCAGGGCGGACAGGACCGCCCCGTGGGGAGCAGCGTACCGGGCGGTCCACGGATTGCGCCGATCCGATGCGGTCAGCGGTTCCGTACGTGGGGAGAAACACTTCGGGAGTAGGCTGGACGGGTGAGCGAGAGCCGTGGCGCGGGTGAGCGCGAGGACACGCTGGCGGCACGGGAGCGCGAGCTCGACGCCCGCCAGGCGGTGCTGCGAGCCCGCGAGGACCGGGCCGACGCCCGCGAAGGCCGCGCCGAGGCACGCGATCGGCAGGTCGACGAGCGGGAGCGGCTGGTCGCGGAGCGCGAGGAGTCCTCGCCGCGTGTCGCCCATGACACCGATTTGCGGCCGGGCACGGTCATCGGCGACCGCTGGCGCATCGACGCGCTGGTCGCCCGGGGCGGCGCGGGCACGGTTTGGCGCGCCACCGACCTGCGACTCGGTCGCGTGGTCGCCGTGAAGTTGATGCGTACCGAACTGCTCGACCACGGCATGGCGATGAAACGGTTCCGCCGCGAGGCGGACCTGCTGGCCAAGGTCGAGCACGAGCACGTCATGCGCCTCTTCGACGTCCAGACCGTCGGTGACCAGCTGTGCCTGATCTCCGAGTACGTCGGTGGCATCAGCCTGCGCGGCCTGATCAACGAGTACGCCCCGTTCCCCGACGAGGTGGTCGCCGCCGTCGGGCTGCAGCTGGCCACCGGCGTGGCGGCGATCCATGCCCAGGGCGTGGTCCACCGCGACCTCAAGCCCCGCAACGTGGTCGTCACCGAACGCGGGACGCTCAAGGTCGTCGACTTCGGCACGGCGCGTCAGCTCACCTCGGAGCTGACGCCGGCGCCCACGGGCCACGTCGCCGGGAGCCCGGCCTACCTCGCCCCCGAACAGGTCGAGGGTCGCATCGGCGACCAGCGGACCGACCTCTACGCCCTGGGCCTGGTGTTGTGGGAGGCCGCGACCGGCAAGCGGCCGTTCTCCGGCGACACCAACACGGCGACCGCCCTGGCACGGCTGACCGCGGAGGTGCCCGACCTGCGTGAGATCGGGGCGACCGACGCACGCGACCTCAGCGAGGTCGTGCGGCGGCTCACCCGGCTCGATCCCCGCGGGCGTTACCGCTCCGCGTGGGAGGTCGTGGATGCCCTGACGCCGCTGACGCCGCCGCGACCGTTGGACGTGCTCGCGGCTCTCGGGGCGACCAGACGCGACTAGGAGCCCGTCGGCTCGGCGCGCCGGCGCAGCGACGACGGCGCGACGACGTCCTCGCCGCCGAGCGCACGCTGGAACAGCGCCAGGTCGTCGGCGATGAAGCGCGCGAGCGCACTCAGCATCGTCTTCTCGTAGTAGACGAACGCGCCGGCCCGCAGCGAGTTCAGTTCCTCGAGTTCGGCCGGCACCGAGGTCATCATCGCGATCATCGTGCGCGGCGCCGACTTCAGCAGGGGCGCGATCAGGTCGGTGCCCCGCTCGGCGCCCAGCATCAGGTCCAGCAGGACGACGTCGGGCTGCTCGGCGTTGACGACGTCCAGTGCCTCGGCCCCATCGGCGGCCATGCCGACGACTTCGACCTGACCGCTGCTCCGCAACGTCAGGCTGACGACGTCGCGGATGGTGCGATCGTCGTCCACCACGACGATCCGTGGCAGTTCGGTGGATGCGTGCACGAAGAACCCTGTGTAGGAGGGGCCGGGCGCGCGCTCGTGGTCTGAACGGCGAAACAGAATGGGTCACCGTAGCCGACCACGCGCACTCGGTCTTCGAGCGGCTCGTGGGTGCGGCGGCCGTGTGGCGGGTCACTGTATCCGACCTTCCGGCCACCGGCCGCCGGACCCTCGGTTGCGGCGTCCGTACGCGCGGAGTCCCTAAGCTCGACGGCCGGGGAGAAGTCGCCTGGTGCGGGGGCGCCGGCCGGGAACTGGTGGGAGCCGTGCAGCAGGTCGCCGCGACGCTGAGGGACCTGCTGCTCGTCGCCTATGGGCTCCTGGCGGCGACGGCGTTGTGGCAGTACCGACGCCGGCGCCTGGCTCCGGCCGGCTATCTCGCCGCGGCGTTCGCCGCCATCGCCCTCGGGCTCGGGGCCGGGCGCGTGGCGGCGCTGTTGACCGGCGTCCCCGCACAAGTCGTCCGCCTGCTCGCCGTCATCGGCGTGGTCAGCTTCCCGTGGCTGCTGGCGGCCTTCGCGTGGTCCTTCGAGGGTGAGCTGCCCGCCTGGCTGCGTCGTGCCTGGCTGGGCGTGCTGGCCGTCGCTGCGCTGTTCGCGGTGACCAACCCGGGGGCTTCGGTCGGACGCGACGCGGACGACATCGTCTTCCTCGTGGGCTTCACGGTGGCCTGGCTCGTCCCGTCGATCGCGACGGCCGGCCGCCTGTTCGCCGCCGGCGGAAGCACGTCTCGCATCGTCCGGGCTCGCATGCGGCTGATCGCCGGTGCGCTGGTCCTGCTGACCGCAGCGGTGGTGGTCACGGTGCTGGCGCCACCCGAGGGCAGGTACGGGATGCGCGCGGTCGCCTACGCCGCCTCGCTCGTCGCGGCCGGGATGGCCCACGCCGGCTTCGCGCCGCCGCTCCCGCTCCGGTTGTGGTGGCGCCGACAGGGCACGCAGACGTTCGGAGAGATGCAGCAACGACTGATCTCGGCGGTGACGCCCGAGGACGCCGCTCGCGCCGTGGCGCCCATCCTGGCCGGGCACATCGGGGCCGGCGTCGCGGTGCTCGCGACCGACGGCACCGTCCTCGCCGCCGTGGACATCGACCCCGAGGACCTCGCCGAAGCTGCCGACCGGTTCGCGGAGGACGCGCCCCCACTGCCGGGCACCCAGGTCGTTCCCGTCGGCAACGCCACGCTGGTGGTTCGGATGACCAATTACAGCCCGCTGTTCGGGGACTACGAGCGCGAGCTGGTCGCGGCCTACGCGTGGCAGCTGCAACTGGCGCTCGAGCGCAGTGAGTTGGCGGCCAAGCACCTCGAGGCCCGCCACGACGCCGAGCGCGCGAGTCGGGAACTCGAGACGACGCTGATCGGTCTCGCCCATGACCTGCGTAGTCCGGCGGTGGCCGTCAACGGCTATGCGACGCTGCTTCGCGCCGCGGACAGCGACGAGGAGCGTGCACATCTGCTCGAGGGCATCACAGCGAGCAGCGACTACCTCAACGGCCTGGTCGATGCCCTGCTCGAGTTGTCCCGGATCGGTCGCACCCAGACGGAGGTCCAGCCGGTCGACCTCGCGGCCGTCGCCAAGGGGGTGCGCGAACGGGTGGCGGTGACCCGCCCGCAGGCGACCATCGAGATCGGCGACGACCTCCCCGTCGTGCTGCTCAACCCGGTCCGGGCGGAACAGTTGGTCGACAACCTGGTCAGCAACGCGGTGAAGCACGGCGGCCGCGACGATCTGCGGGTCCAGGTCAGCAGTCACCAGACCGCCACCGGGTTCGAGCTGCGGGTCGCCGACGATGGCACCGGCATCCGGCACGAGGACCGCGACCGCATCTTCGACCTGTTCCAGCGCGGTCGGGGCGCGGGCGCCGCCGGGTCGGGGGTGGGCCTGGGCATGGTGCGAAGAATCGCCGAGCACTACGGCGGCGCGGTCGATCTGGCCGACACCGACACCGGTGCCACGTTCGTCGTGTCGTTCCCGAACGAGGTGCTGCTCGACGCTTCGGTCGAGGTCGGGATGGCGAACGAACCGGGCAGCGCGGGCTAGCGTTCGCCGCTCGTGGACGACCCCGGAGTTCCGACGTGACCGAGCGCAACTGGACCTTCCTGACCAATCACGGTCATGCGCTGGTCTGCATCTCGCGCGACCCCGACATCCGCATCCGGGACATCGCCGACCGCATCGGCATCACCGAGCGGGCGGCCCAGTCCATCGTGGCCGACCTCGTCGCGGCGGAATACGTGGTGCGTCACCGGGTCGGACGCCGCAACCGCTACGACGTCAACCTCGACCGGCCCCTGCGCCACCAACTCGAGGCGGACTCGCGCGTCGGCGAGTTGCTCGGGGTGCTCGAGCAGAGCCGCACCGCCGTCGCGGACGACACCGGCTCGTCAGGCGTCGGGTAGCGGCGTGAGGAGTTGGTCCACCGGCGCGTAGTCGTCGGTGAGGACCACGGCGTCACCGACGAAGTCCCGCAGGGCGTCGCCGTGCAGGAGCTCGTCGACCTGCGCGCGGTTGCGGTTGACGTCGGCGACGGCGTCCAACGGCAGGGGGGCGTCGGAGGCGATCACGACGTAGTTGCCACCGAGGCCGCGCCTGTCCCGGGGACCGAAGGCGTCGGGACGGCCGAGCACGGCGACGTGGTCGAACACGGCACCCGTGGTGGCGAGGTAGGCCCGCAGGAAGTCGCGTGGGCCGTAGTCGATGACGTTGGTGACCAGTACGCCCTCGTGGTCGACGGCACGGTCCATCTTCTCGAGGAAGTCCCGGGTGGCGAGATGCCAGGGCACGGCCACGCCCCCGAACGCGTCGTTGACCACCAGGTCGAAGGCGTCGGCGTCCACCGTTGGGGCCGTCACCCGGGCGTCACCGGTTCGTGCCTCGATGTCCCCGCCGAGCTCGAGCCCGAGCTCGTCCTGTGCCAGCTCGACCAGCAGCGGGTCGACCTCGAGTACCGTCGATCGGGAACCGGGATGCACCGCACGCAGGTACTGCGGCATGGTGAAACCACCACCACCGACGTGCAGCGTGCGAAGCGGCTCACCGTCGGGAGCCATCGCCGTGATGACGTCGCCGAACCACTGGGTGTAGGTGAACTCGAGGTGGGTGGGATCGTCGAGGTCGACGTAGCTGTGTCGCATGGTGTCCAGCCACAGGGCACGGCCCGACGGCCGCTCGGCGTCCACCTCGACGCGTGCGCAGTAGTAGGCGGACTCGTAGTCGCACGGGTGTCGCGCGGCGAAGGAGAACAGCCCCGCGACCACCACCGCGACCAGCGTGCCGGTCGACACGGCCTGTCGTCCGCCGCGCAGCCACACGGCCGTGCCGACACCCATGGCCACGAGCAGGACCCCGACGACGCGGATGGTCGGGCGCGTCGGCACCGCGGCCACCAGCAGGAAGCCGGTGACGAACGTGCCGATGATCGCACCGGCGGTGCCGATGGCCGACAGGCGCCCCACGACGCGCCCGGTCTGGTCGAGATCGGCGAGCTCGAGCTTGATCACCGCCGGCGTGACCGCCGTCAGCACGGCCGCCGGCGCGAAGAAGGCGGCGAAGGTCAGCACCACCGTCGTGAGGGCGTTGGCGCCCCGCAGTCCCGTCCCCAGGGCGTCGACGACCGGGATGGTGACGAACGAGAGCGCACCTCCCGCGATGAGGAAGGGCCCGATCAGCAGCCGCGGATCCCGGCGGTCGGCCCACTTGCCGCCCCACCACGATCCGAACGCGATGCCCGCGAGGATCGTGCCGATGATGGCGGTGTAGACCTCGAGCGTCACGCCGACGTAGGGGGCGAGCAGGCGCGCGGCGAGGATCTCCAGCACCAGCACGGCGGCGGAGGAGAGAAAGACCAGCAGGGCGGTGGCGAGGGCAGGCATCGGCGCGCAGGGTACGCCGTCCCCGCAACGCATCCGACGCGCGCCGACGCCGGGCTGTTAGTGGATCCACATCGCCACGCAACACCCCCTTCGTACAGGTGTCCTCCTGGCCGTACGCAGGTGGACTCGTAGGGTCGTCACGTCGGCGTTCGCCGCCGTCGTCATGCGGATGCGCCTCGGGGGCGGCGCTGCGCGGTTGGTGGCGCCGACCACGAACCCAAGCTTCCGACCAGGAGACGAGCGATTCTCGGTACCACCCGAACCTTCCGGCGACGCGCGCTGGCATCTGTCGCAGCCGTCGCGCTCGCATTGACCGCCTGTGGCGTCGGCGATGACGAAACCACCACGGCGACCGGCATCGACGACGGGGCGCCCACCGACGACGACGCCGGTGACGAAACCGATGACGCCACGGCCCAGGGCGGGGACGGCGGCGACACGCTCGCTCGGTTGCAGGAGCAGGGCAGTATCACCGTCGGCATCGCCAACGAGGTCCCGTATGGCTACGAGGACGACGGCGGCAACATCACCGGCGAGGCGCCCGAGGTCGCCCGCGTGGTGCTCGCCGAGCTCGGCATCGACGAGATGGACGCGCAGATCGTCGACTTCAACGCCCTCATCTCGGGGCTGCAGGCGGGCCAGTTCGACATGATTGCGGCCGGCATGTACATCAATGCCGACCGCGCCGCGCAGATCCTGTTCTCCGACCCCGACTACTGCGTGGGCGAGGCCTTCGCGGTCGAAGCGGGCAACCCGCACGACCTGTCGGACTTCGCGTCCGTGATCGAGTCGCCCGACGCGACCATCGCCATCCTCAGCGGCGCGGTCGAAGAGGGCTATGCCGACATCGCCGGCGTGCCCGACGACCAGATCGAACTCTTCAACGACGTCAACGCCCAGTACGACGCCCTCGAGGCCGGCCGGGTCGACGCCGTGGTCGGCACCACCCTCACCGTGCTCACCCAGGTCGAGGCGATGGACGGCTACGAGGCCACCGAATCGTTCTTCCCCGTCGACGAGGACGGTGAGGAGATCCTCGGCTGCGGTGGCTTCGGGTTCCGCAACGACGACCAGGAGTTCCGCGACGCCTTCAACGACGAGCTCAATCGGCTCCAGGACGAGGGCGAGCTGCTGCCGATCATCGCCGACTTCGGGTTCGCCGAGGAGGACATCGAGCGGGCGCAGCAGCTGACGGTCGACGACCTCACGGGCTGACACCCGCGAACGCGGTGGACCGGCCGTCGGAGCCGGTCCACCACCGTCGATGCGGGCCAGGAGAACGCCGGCATGGAACTGCTGCTCAGATCGAGCCAGTACGAGCGCCTGTTCGACGGTGCCGTGCTCACGGTGCAGTTGCTGGGCAACGCGTTCCTGCTCGGGCTCGTGCTGTCGCTGGTCTTCGGTATCGCCCGCCTCTCTTCGCATGCGTGGATTCGCGGTGCGGCGCTGGTCTTCGTCGAGTTCGCGCGTGGCATCTCCTCGATCATCCTGCTGTTCATCATGGCGTACGCCATCCCCATCCTGTTGGGGTTGCCGCAGCGCGACCTGATGCTGCTCGCTTCCATCGCGCTCGGCGTGAACATGGGCGGGTACGGAGCCGAGATCATCCGCGGGGCCATCCTGTCGGTGCCCAAGGGCCAGACCGAGGCGTCGATCGCGCTCAACCTGTCCGAGGCCCAACGGCTGCGCCATGTCGTGCTGCCGCAGGCACTGCGCGTGATCCTGCCGCCCATGGGCAACCTGACCATCGAGATCCTGAAGGGCACCTCGCTGGTCTACCTGATCGGGCTCGCCGACCTGCTCGGGGTCACCCAGCGCATGCGCACGAGCCGCGTGGTGTCGGAGGCACCGGCGGGGTCGACCACGCTGTTCCTCAACGCCCTGCTCATCTACTTCGTGCTCGCCCAGCTGATCAACCTCGCGTTCCGGTTCGCCGAGCGTCGGGTCGAGCGTCGCTTCGTCGGCACCGGGGGCGAGCCGACGACGTTGACGGAGGCCGATGCGCTGAAGGTGGCGAAGTGAACGACGTGACCGGGGTGTCGAGTCCGCCGCGGCCGACTGGTGCCGGCCGTCGGGCGTGGCGTTCACCGTTGTCACTTGCGGTCGCCTTGGCCGTACTGGCGGGCATCTACGGCCTGTACCGCGTGGCGTCGCGCCGGCTGCGGTTCTCCGGTCCGCAACGGCGGGCGGACCCGGCGCTCGACTTCGACCCGGTCTTCGCCCGCGAACTCCTGCCGCAGATGCTCGATGCGCTCGCCATCACGGCGGCCTCGACCGTGCTCGCCTTCGCCGTGGCCGCCGTGCTCGGCCTGCTGCTGGCCGTCGGCCGACGGTCGTCGATCCGGCTGGTGAGCTGGCCGTTCGCGGCGGTGATCGAGTTCGTCCGGAGCACGCCGCTGCTGGTCCAGCTCATCTTCCTGTACTACGCGCTGCCCGACCTCGGCATCGTCCTGACGCCGCTGCAGACGCTGGTGCTGGGCCTCGGAGTCCACTACGGCTGCTACTGCTCCGAGGCCTACCGGGCCGGGATCAACAGCGTCCCCGAGGGCCAGTGGGAGGCGGCGACCGCGCTCAACCTCGGTCCGCGTACCACCTGGACCCAGGTGATCCTGCCGCAGGCCATCCCCAACGTCCTGCCGGCGCTCGGCAACTTCCTCGTCGCCGCCTTCAAGGACGCACCGCTCGGCTCGGCGGTGCAGATCACCGGGGTGCTCGCCTTCGCGACCGCGATCAACGGCAGCACCTTCCGTCCCGTCGAGCCGTTCCTGCTCATCGGCGTCGGCTTCCTCATCGTCAGTCTTCCGGCCGCCTGGCTGGTCCGTCGTCTGGAGAACC
Organism: Egicoccus sp. AB-alg6-2; assembly: GCF_041821025.1. Classification (NCBI taxonomy): domain Bacteria; kingdom Bacillati; phylum Actinomycetota; class Nitriliruptoria; order Egicoccales; family Egicoccaceae; genus Egicoccus; species Egicoccus sp. AB-alg6-2. Next base: position 30,386 of record NZ_JBGUAY010000012.1, read on the forward strand.
GCGTTGGCTACGAACGCACCTGACCCTGCTGCGACGCCGGCCGTGCGCATGCGCGGCGTGCACAAGGCGTTCGGCGACAACGTCGTGCTGCGCGACCTCGACCTCGACGTCGCGCCGGGCGAGAAGGTCGTGATCATCGGGCCGTCGGGATCGGGCAAGACCACGATCCTGCGGGTCTGCATGACGCTCGAGCGTCCCGACAGCGGGACCATCGAGATCAACGGCCGCCACCTCTACCACGAGCCGCGGAACGGCGAGCTCCGGCCCGCCAGCGAGAAGCACATCCGCACGGTCCGCTCGGACGTCGGGATGGTGTTCCAGCACTTCAACCTGTTTCCGCACATGACCGCGCTCGACAACATCATGCTGGCACCGATGAAGGTGCATGGTCGCAGCCGCGACGAGGCCAGGAAACGCGGCATGGAACTGCTCGAGCAGGTCGGCCTGGGCGACGCCGCCGACCAGACGCCGGGCCAGCTCTCGGGCGGGCAGAAGCAACGCGTGGCGATCGCCCGCTCGCTGGCGACCGAACCGGCCGTCCTGCTCTTCGACGAGGTGACCTCCGCGCTGGATCCCGAGCTCGTCGGCGAGGTCCTCAACGTGCTACGCGACATCGCGGCCGAGGGCAGGACCACCATGATGCTCGTCACCCACGAGATGGGGTTCGCCAGCGAGATCGCGGACAAGGTCGTCATGTTCGACAACGGGCAGGTGCTCGAGGCGGGCAGCCCGGACCAGGTGCTGCGCGCCCCCCGGGAGCAGCGCACCAAGGACTTCCTCGCGGCCGTCTTCGAGCACTGAGCCCGCATCCGGGTCGACGGCACCTCGGTACGGTTCGGACAAAGAACCCGCGAACCGATCGCACGCCGGAGGCTTCCGTGGCCGAGTACTGCTTCGTGATGAAGGGCCTCACCAAGACCGTCCCGGGCGGCAAGGAGGTCCTGTCCAACATCTGGTTGTCGTTCCTGCCGGGCGTCAAGATCGGCGTCATCGGCCCCAACGGCGCCGGGAAGTCGACGCTGCTGCGGATCATGGCCGGGGTCGACACCCACTTCGAGGGCGAGGCATGGGCCGCCAGGGGGTTGTCGGTCGGCTACCTGCCCCAGGAGCCGGAACTCGACCCGGACAAGTCCGTCCGCGACAACGTCCTGGCGGGCCTGGGGGAGACGGCGCAGCTCGTCGGCCGGTTCAACGAACTCACCGCCAAGCTGTCGGAGCCGATGGACGACGACGAGATGCAGCGGGTCTACGACGAGATGGGCGAGGTCCAGGACAAGATCGACGCCGCCGACGCCTGGGACCTCGACCGCAAGATCGAGATCGCGATGGACGCGTTGCGCGTACCGGATGCCGACGACGTGACCGTGCTCTCGGGCGGCGAGAAGCGTCGCGCGGCCCTGTGCAAGTTGCTGCTGTCGCGGCCGGACATCCTGCTGCTCGACGAGCCGACCAACCACCTCGACGCCGACACCGTGGCCTGGCTGCAGCGACACCTCGCCGACTACCCCGGCATGGTCGTGGCCATCACCCACGACCGCTACTTCCTCGACCAGGTGGCCGAGTGGATCCTCGAACTCGACCGTGGCAAGGGCCACCCGTTCGAGGGCAACTACTCCGGGTGGCTGGAGCAGAAGCGGGAGCGGCTGCGCCAGGAGGAGAAGGAGGAGTCGGGGCGCCAGCGTCAGCTCGCCGAGGAGGCGGAGTGGGTCAAGGCGTCGCCGCAGGGCCGGCGTACGAAGGCCAAGGCCCGCGTGCAGGCCTACGAGTCGCTGCTCAACCAGGACCGGCCCAAGCAGGTCACCAAGCCGATCATCATGATCCCCGAGGGGCCGCGCCTCGGTGACGTGGTCGTCGACGCCAAGGGCGTGATGAAGGGTTTCGGGGACAAGCTGTTGTACGAAGACCTCAACTTCACCCTGCCGCCGGGCGGGATCGTCGGCATCATCGGCCCCAACGGTGCCGGCAAGACGACCCTGTTCCGCATGATCGTCGGTGAGGAGACACCCGACGAGGGCGAGCTGCGGGTCGGCGAGACCGTGCAGCTGTCCTACGTCGACCAGTCCCGGCAGGCGCTGGCACCGGAGAAGACGGTCTTCGAGGAGATCACGGGCGGCGGGGACTGGATCCAACTCGGCAAGACCGAGATGGCGTCGCGCGCCTACGTCGCCGCGTTCGGGTTCACCGGCGGCGAGCAGCAGAAGAACGTCGGCTCGTGCTCGGGAGGGGAACGCAACCGCATCCACCTCGCCAAGCTGCTGCAGAACGAGGCAAACCTGCTGCTGCTCGACGAGCCGACCAACGACCTCGACGTCGACACGCTGCGCTCGCTCGAGTCGGCGCTGCTGGAGTTCGCGGGTTGTGCGGTGATCACCAGCCACGACCGGTGGTTCCTCGACAAGGTCGCCACCCACATCCTCGCGTTCGAGGGTGACTCGCAGGTCACCTGGTTCCCGGGCGGGTACTCGGAGTACGAAGAGGACCTGCGCCGCCGCAAGGGCGACGAGGCCCTCAACCCGACCCGGATCAAGTACCGCCCGCTCACCCGCCGCTCGTCCTGACGGCGACGACAGAACGAAGCGGGGCGGGCCCGGATGGGCCCGCCCCGCTCGTTGTGGTGGTGCTGGGTCAGCCCCTCGGACCTCCACCGGGCTGACCCGGTCGGCCCTGGCCCGTCACCATCCGGAACGGGTCGGATTCCCAGGTCTCCCAGTGGTCGGCGTTCCCGGCATCGCCGGTCGCGCGCAGCACCCGCAGTTCGAGGGTGTACTCGCCACTCGGGACCATGCGGTCGCCGCCGCTGCTTCCTCGGGCCACGCGGCCGTCCCAGGCGAAGGTCCGGCGCACGCCCGGCTGGGGACTGCGCGGGACGTAGCTGTGCTCGCCGACCAGGAACCGCTCGTCGTCGCCGACCTTGCTCGCCCACAGCTCGAGCCGCTGCGGGAAGTGGCCGAAGAACGGTGCGACGACCGGGTGGTCGCCCTGCGCCGGCCGGTAGACGTGGTCCGGTTCCGCGACCACGAGGCCGCCGTCTGCGCTGCGCGCCATGACGGGATCCACCTCGGCGAAGGTGCTCGGGTTCTGCCAATGACCGAGCAGTCCCATCTCGCCGACGTAGTCGCCGTCGAAGCCGACGTAGGGCACGCGCAGCGTCTGCCCGTGCTCGTCGTCGGGAGTCAGCACGACGTAGCCGCCGTACTGGTGGTTGGCGGCCCCGTACCCCGGCGCGGTGATGGCGACCGGAACCGGGACCGTCGCTCCGGCGGGCACGACCACCGTGTCCGGGGCGGTCAGTTCGGATCCGGGCAGGTAGGCGCTCGGTGTGAAGGTGCTGCCGGCCAAGCTGAGCGCACCCTCATGGCTGATCGCGTACGTCACGCTCTCGTCACCTCGATTGGTGACCAGCAGCTCCGTGACGGTCTCCGCGGCGTCGCGGAGCGCGAGCTGTGCCGGTGCGACCGACTGGTCGGCGAGCACCGCCTGGTCCACCTGGATCATGCCGGCACCCTGGCGGAACGTGTGCTCGAGGTAGCCGAACCCTGGCGCGAGCGACCACTCAGCCGGCTCGGCCGTGTTCTGCAGCCGGTCGCGGACCGCGAACGGGTCGAGGTCCGGTTCCGCCTCGAGCAGCAATGCGACGGCACCCGCGACGTGCGGTGCGGCCATCGAGGTGCCCGAGAGGCTGGCGTATCCGCCACGACCCAACGGGTAGGTCGAGACGATCAGCCCGCCCGGTGCCATGACGCTTGGTCCGAACGCGAGCTCGACGTCCTGGCCGTAGGAGGTGAACGACGAGGCCAGGCCCCCGGTCGGGTTGACCGCCGTGACCTGCTCGTCGGTGAACTGCAGGGTCACGGTCTCACCGTCGGTCAGCAGCTCGCGCAGCGCCTCCCCGGACGACAGGCTGATGCCCGCGCTCCAAATGCCGTCCCGGCCGTCGTCACCCACCGTGCCGGCGAACAGGCCGGCGGCGTTGTTGTGGATGATGACGCCGGTTGCGCCCGCGTCGGCGGCTGCCTCGTACTTCTCCGCGAAGGTGCAGGTACCACGGGTGATCAGGGCGACCTTGCCCGCGGGATCGCCCTCGAGGGTGTCACCTTCCGTTGCGGTGCAGGCGCGGCCGAGCCAGACCAGCTCCTCGGACTCGCCTTCGGTCGGCGGCAGTTCGGCGCCGGTCATCTCCATGTACGGGACCGGGTCGTCGAGTTGCTCGACGACGAACGCCCGCGCGTTGACGTGGGTGTTGTCCGCGCTGGCGACCGAGATGATGTCGTGGGCGTTGGCCGGCGCCGACAGCGTCCACAGGCCGTCGCCGCCACTGTTGCCGGCGGAGTTGACGACCACGACACCGTTGGCCGCGAGCGTGTTGCTGGCGGCGGTGGTCGGGTAGTCCTGGCCCCAGGCGAAGGCGGCGCCCAGCGACATGTTGACGATGTCCATGCCGTCGAGGTAGGCGTGCTCGAGCGCCTCGACGATCACGTCCGAGGTGGTCGAGCCGGGACCGAACACCTTGTAGGCGCCGAAGGTGACGCCGGGAGCGACACCGGTGACGCCGTCCTCGTCGGCGGCGCTGGCGCCGACGATGCCCGCCACGTGCGAACCGTGGCCCTGCGTGTCGCGCGGGTCCGGGTCGGGCTGTGGCGTCTGCGGCGCGTCGGGATCCGCCGGGTTGAAGGTCTCACCGACGTAGTCCCAGCCGTGCGTGATGCGCGGGTGGTCCATCGCGCGGGTGCTGGCGTCGGCCTCGATGCGGTTGGCGTCGTCGCCCTCACCGCCGAGGTCGGGGTGGTTGTAGTCGATGCCCGTGTCGATGATGGCCACCGAGAGGCCCTCGCCGGTCAGTCCGAGCTCGGACTGGGCGGCGTCGGCGCCGGTCATGCCGAGTGCGGTGCCCAGTTCCGGGCTGACGGACGTGGGTTCTGGTCGCTCGACCAGCGCCACGGGGTAGACCGCCTTGACGCTACGCAGGGTCGAGAGCGCGCCGGCCTCCGCGGCGTCCGCGCGGACGGTCATGCCGTTCCACAGCGTCCGGAAGTCCTTCTGTTGTTCGGCGCGCAGGCCCTCGGCGCGGGCCTCGGCCCGGAAGGCGTTGCGCTCGTTGTTCTGGGCGGCGCGGCTCCCACCGCGGCTCGTCGGCGCGGCCTCGAACTCGACGAACCAGAGGTCGTCGACGAACTCGGCCTCGCCGTCCCGGTCGGCGAGCTCCCACGGCATTGGTTGGGTCGGTTCGACCCGCGGTCCCGCGGCGCTCGCTGGTGCGGCCATGGCTGCGACCAGGGCACCGACGAGGAACGCGGGGCCGACGAACTTGCGGCTCCCTCTCATTGCATCCCCTCTTGTGGTTTCCGACCGGGTGGCCGGCCGGCGGACGAGGGAGGCTAGACCGAAAGGAGGGGTGCGTATGGAGGTGTGCGGGCCGAGCACAAGTAGCCCATTGTGATCAGCCATGCGGTTCGTCCCCCGGCCGGCCATCGGGCCGCCGGACGTTCAGGGGTGCCCCGCCGGCCACCGTGGCGGCAGGCGGCCCCTGCTGAGACCTGCGCAGACTCGGGTTTCCGTACCATCGAGACAGGAGCGGCAGCCCATGGACCAGTCCAGCGACAATCCCAACGTCGAGGAACGCACCCCGAAGCCGCCCGTGGACCTCGAGGCCGTCGGAGCCGAGCTGATGCAGGAGGCTCGCGACAAGAGCGGCCGGTCAGCCGTCACCCTCACCCCCTCCGACGGTGGGCCGCTCAAGCAGACGCTGATCGCCCTGTGTGCCGGTGAGGAGTTGACGGAGCACCCGTCGCCGGGCCCCGCGGCCATCCAGGTGATCAGCGGCACCGGATCGCTGACGCACGGTGGCGCCTCGACGCGTTTGACGCCGGGGACCTGGGCGCCGATCCCGTTGGACAAGCACGGACTGGCAGCCGAGGACGACCTGCTCGCGATCCTCACGGTCGTCCAGAGTTGAGTCGCCGGTCAGGCCCGGCGGATCCGTCGGCCGTGCGTGTAGACGTTGCCGCGGCCGTCCCGGACGAACCCGACCACGGTGATGCCGAGCCGATCGGCCGTGCGCACCGCCAGATCGGTGGGCGCTCCGACTGCAACGATGACCGGGAGACCGACCGCTGCCGCCTTCGCGACCAGTTCGAAACCGACGCGTCCCGACAACACCGCGACCTTGTCGCCGAACGCCATCCCGCGGGCCAGCACCTGGGCGCCGATGACGGCGTCCAGGGCGTTGTGCCGGCCCACGTCTTCACGAACACCCACCAGCCGGCCGTCGGTCGTGAACAGACCGGTCGCGTGGGTCCCGCCCGTGACGGCGAACACGGTCTGGGCCTCGCGCAGCCGGTCGGGGAGCGCGAGGAGCACCTCGGCGGCTGGCCCGCCCCCGGTCGGTCCCGGCGGTAGCGGCGTGCACCTGGCGGCCAACTCGTCGATGGAGGCCCGACCGCAGACGCCGCAGGACGCCGTCGCCATGACGTGACGGTGGGCCGCGGCCGTCAGCGGCAATGGATGGGGGAGCCGAACGGTCACGGTGTCTTCGGGCCGTGACAGCTCCCGAGGGTCGCCCGTCCGCACCGTCGCCGGCCCGAGCCGGGGGTCGTAGAGGCCTTCGGTGACCAGCCATCCGATCGCCAGGTCCGCTTCGGCCCCGGGACTGCGCATGGTCGTGACGAGGTCGACGGGCTCCTCGTCCGGCCCCGCCGCGCGGATGAGCAGCGGCTCCTCCGCCGTCAGCTGGTCACGACCGGTGTGCGCCACGACCCGCCCCGTATCGTGGCGGAGTTGCGTCACCGGCACGGTGTCGGCGGACCGGCCGTCCGACGAGCCAGCGACGAACGCGGCGACGTCGTCGGGCGTGTCGAGGTCCACCAGCGTCGTGCCCGCCGGATCGTGTGCCCGCCAGTCACCGGGCGGGAGCACCAGGACGTCGAGGTGGTCGAGCACCGCCGTGGCGCGTCGCTCGCCCGAGGCGAATGCGCCCGACAGCGGTGCGTGCGCCGACCGCCGGTAGGCGCCGACGAGCGGCTGCGCGACGCCATGCGTGTCGCCGAGCAGCACCGCGTCCACGTCGGCCGCGGCAAGAGTTCGTGCCAGCAATCCCAGCACGGCGGGCTGGAGGTCGGGATGGTCGCCCGCCACGACGACGACGACGTCGCCCGCGGCGGTCTCCAGCGCCGTGATCAGCCCGCCGAGCGGCCCCTGTCCCGGCGTCGAGTCGACGACGACCCCCACCTGCACGGGCAGCGCGGGCAGCGGCTCGGCCGTGGCGACGACGACGGTCACCTCGTCGCAGACGGCGGCCACGGCGCCGACGGCGCGGGCGAGCAGGGGCTGGCCGTCGAGGGTGACGAAGCGCTTGTCACGTCCCATCCGGCTGGACCGCCCACCGGCGAGCACCGCACCCACGACCGAAGCGCGTGCCGACTCGGACCCGGCGTCGTGGGCCTCCCTGTCCGTCTCCACCGCTGGACTCCCGTCGGTCCGCCGCCCGCCGAACGTAAACGGTTCGGCACCCGCGTGGGTACGAACCTCACGGTCGGACAGGTGCGGCGACCGTGGGGCGAGGGTCATCCCTTAGCCTCGACGCCATGACTCCTCCAAGCCCAGACATCCGCGCCTATCTCGAGATCCGCACCGCCGCGCCCAGCGGCTGGTCGCCGGACGCCCAGAACCTGCTGGTCTCGTCGGACCTGCCCGGCAGTGCCCAGGTCCACCGGCTCGACCTCGACGGAACGACGTTGCCGGTCACCGCAGACGAGCTCGTGCCGGTGACCCGGTTCGCCGAGCCGATCGGGGCCGGCTACCTCCCCGCGGCGCCCGACGGCGGGCCGGGACACCGCCTGCTCCTCGCCGCCGACCGTGGCGGCAACGAGCGTCACCAGCTGTTTCTGGCCGGACACGATCCGGATGCGCCCTACGCAGGCCCCGAAGACCTCGAGCCACTGGTCGTCGACGACGAGTTCATCCACCGCCCGGGCGGGGTGACGCGCGACGGTCGTCTGCTCGCCTATGCGACCAACCGGGGTGACGGGGTCGCGTTCGACACCTGGGTCCGTGACCTGACCGATGGCAGCGAGCGCTGCGTCTTCGCGACGGGGGGCTGGACCGGTCCGGGCGGCTTCTCGCCGGACGGCCGCTACCTCGCGGTCTCGGAGATGACGACCCGGCCGGGGGACAACGTCGTCCATCTCGTCGACCTGCACCAGGTGGGTGACCAGCCGCTGGGGGCCGCGGATCCCGGTGTCGTCGAGTTGGCGCCCCACCCCGAACGCGAGTCGAGCGTCGGCACCCCGTCGTGGCTGCCGGACAGCTCGGCGTTCTTCTTCTCGACCGACGTCGAGCGCGACCACAGCGCCATCGCCCGCGGTACGCCGGACGGGGTCTTCGAGGTGGTGATCGAGAAGGGCTGGGACGCCGGCTGTACCGTGGACTGGTCCGGACGGCACCTGCTGGTGGCCTGGAACGACGACGGCCGCACGCGGGCGGAGCTCCGTGACCCGCTGACGCTGGCCGTGACCGACGAGGTTCCGCTGCCGGGTGAGGGCGTCGCGGGGGGCTTCCGCTTCACCCGTGACGGTCGCCATGTGGCGTTCGCGTTCACCTCGGCCAGCGTGCCCGGTGACGTGTGGCGCTATGACACGCAGGAGCGGCGGTTGGAGCGGGTCACGGTGTCGCCGTGCGAGGTGGACCCCGCCAGCTTCGTCGCACCGGAGCTCGTGCGTTTCGCCTCGTTCGACGGACTGGAGGTGCCCGCCTTCGTCTACCGGCCGGTTCGGGCCGTCGACCGCGGCCCGGCACCCGTCGTCGTGGTGATCCACGGCGGCCCCGAGAGCCAGTACCGCCCCACCTTCACTCCGCTGACGCAGTACCTGGTCGCGCAGGGGTTCGCCGTCGTGGCACCCAACGTCCGCGGGTCGACCGGCTACGGCCGTCGTTATCAGCACCTCGACGACGTCGAGCGCCGACTGGACTCGGTCCGTGATCTCGCGGCCCTGCACGACTGGCTCCAGGAGCAGCCCGATCTCGATGCCTCGCGCGCGGCGCTCTACGGCGGCTCGTACGGCGGCTACATGACGCTCATGGGCCTGGTGATGCAACCCGAGCGCTGGGCCGCCGGCGTCGACGTGGTCGGCATGTCGAACCTGGTGACGTTCCTGGAGAACACCTCGGCGTGGCGGCGCGCCTTCCGCGAGCGGGAGTACGGCTCCCTCGAGCACGACCGCGACGTGCTCCTCGAGGCGTCGCCCATCACCCACGTCGACAACCTGCGCGCCCCACTGTTCATCGTCCACGGCGCCAACGACCCCCGGGTTCCGCTGTCCGAGGCGCAGCAGATCCACGCGGTGCTCGAGGAACGCGGGGTCCGCAACGAGCTGCTCGTCTACGACGACGAGGGGCACGGCTTGAGCAAGCTGGCCAACCGCATCGACTGCTACCCGCGGGTCGCCGCTTTCCTGCGGGAGGTGCTCGGCGACTGACCGGGCGGCCCGTCTCCGCGGTTCATCCGATCCAGAACGTGGCGGCGAACAGCAGCACGGCGAAGACGACCACGTAGCGGGCGAACCCGAGCAGGGTCTCGCGCTGCACCAGCTTGAGCAGGAAGGTGATCGCGAGGTAGCCGCTGACGGCCGCGACGGCCACCCCGACGAGGTGGTGGACGGGCTCGAACGGCAGGCTGCCCGGCTCGACCGTGCCGAAGTCGGGCAGCTTGAACACCGTCGCGCCGACGATCACCGGGATCGAGAGCAGGAACGAGAACCGGGCCGCGGCCGCCCGGGAGAGGCCGAGGTACATGCCGGCCGCGATCGTGGCGCCCGAGCGGGAGATGCCGGGAAAGATCGCCAGCGCCTGCGCGACGCCGATCGTCCCGGCGTCCTTGAGCGTGATGGTGTCCTCGCGCCGGCCCGGGTCCCGGCGTCGCTCCTGCTCGTCGAGGTCACGGACGTCCTTGCGCAGTTCGTCCGCGGCGCGGCGGGTGCGCAGTCTTTCGGCGAACCACAGCAGCAGCGCCGTGAGCAGCAGGAAGCCCGACACGACCCGGATCGAGCGGAAAGCGGCCGCGAAGACGTCCTCGAACAGCAGCCCGGCGACGGCTGCGGGCACCGAGCCGATCGCGAGCAGGCCGATGACCCGCCAGGCCTGCCGGCGTTCCTCGGGCGGATGGTCGCCGCCCAGGCCCGTCGCCCGGGTGGCCAGGAATGCGAGGTCGCCGCGGAAGTAGACCAGGACCGCCAGCAGCGTCCCCGTGTGGACCAAGACGTCGAAGGTCAGGCTCCCGGACGACCAACCCAGTAGGTACGGCACTCCCTGCAGGTGCCCGGAGGAGGACACGGGCAGGAACTCCGTCAGGCCCTGGAGCAGTCCGAGGACGATCGCCTGGATCAACAGCACGGTGGAGGCAGGCCGGAGGGGGTGGGACCACGCGGCGGAGCGGGCGGAGATTACTGTCGTTGCCCACGTCGACCGAAAGGCCTGCGTCGTGCGCGTGCTGGTGATCGGTGCGACGGGATACATCGGCGGCAGGTTGGTGCCCGAACTGCTCGCCCGGGGCCACGACGTGCGGTGTGGTGCCCGGACGCCGGAGAAGCTCGATGGAAGGCCCTGGCGCGACCGGGTCGAGGTCGCGCGGGTGGACGTCGCCGAGCCGGAGCAGATCCGCGAGGCGGCGACCGACTGCGACGCCGTGTACTACCTCGTGCACGCGATGGACGGCGGGGGGTCGTTCGAGGAACGCGACCGGCAGGCCGCCCGCGGCGTGCGCGACGCGGTGGCTGCCGCGGGGGTCGCCCGGCTGGTCTACCTCGGCGGGATGGGCCACGGCGAGGACCTGTCTCCGCACCTGCGCTCCCGTCAGGAGGTCGGCCGGGTCCTGGCCGAGGGCAGCGTGCCGGTCACCGAGTTGCGCGCCGCCGTCATCATAGGTTCGGGCAGCGCGTCGTTCGAGATGTTGCGCAACCTCGTCGAGGTGCTGCCGGTGATGACCACGCCGCGGTGGGTGGACACCCGCTGCCAGCCGATCGCGGTGCGCGACGTCCTCGGCTACCTCGTCGCGGTGTTGGACGCGCCGGAGACCGCGGGACAGGTCCTCGAGATCGGGGGCCCGGACGTCCTCACCTATCGCGAGATGATGCACCTGTACGCCGAGGTCGCGGGTCTGCGTCCCCGCGTCATCGTGCCGGTGCCGGTGCTCACACCGGCGCTGTCGTCGCTGTGGATCGGGTTGGTCACCCCGCTGCCGACCGGCCTGGCCCGGCCACTGGTGGAGAGCCTGGTCAACGAGGTCGTCGTCCGCGACGACACCGCGCAGCGCCTGGTGCCCCGGGAGCTGATGCCGATCCGCGAGGCGCTGACCCTGGCGCTGGAGCGGGTCCAGGACCTGCAGGTCGACACCACCTGGGCCGGAGCCGGTGGGCCGGCGAGGCGTCGGCCCGGACCGCAGGGCCCGGAGGCGCCGCGGCCGGAGGACCCCGACTGGTCGGGGGGGACGGTGCTCGCCGACGAGCGGTGCGTCCACGTGTCGGCGCCGCCCGAGGCCGTCTTCTCGGTGGTGAGCGGCATCGGTGGCCAGCGCGGCTATCACGGGTTCGGGTGGCTGTGGCAGGTACGCGGTCTGCTCGACAAGTTGGTGGGCGGCGTGGGCCTACGGCGGGGGCGGCGTCACCCCTTGGAGCTGTCGATCGGCGAGCCGATCGACTTCTGGCGCGTCGAGGCGCTCGAGCCGGGCCGACTGCTGCGGCTGCGAGCCGAGATGAAGGTTCCCGGCGCCGCGTGGCTGGAGTTCCGCATCGAGCCGGACGGTGACGGCAGCCGCCTCGACCAGCGGGCGCGGTTCCATCCCCGTGGACTCTTCGGCCGGCTGTACTGGTACGCCCTCACCCCGTTCCATGCCCTGATCTTCCCGCGGATGGCGCGCCAGATCGCCCGCGAGGCCGAGCGGTCCATCGGCCGTGCCTCACGGCGGTAGCAGGACCGCCGTGAGGGCTCGGGCCGCGGCCGCTCCGGCGACCTCGGCGGCCAGCTCGCGCGGCACCTCGACCCACACGCGGGCGTCGTCGACCCGGAGCACCGCGACGTCGCCGGCCAGCACGGTGCCGGTGCCGTCGTGCCCCGCCCCGACCAGGTCGATCCGTGCGCCGGGCGGCAGTTCGGGGAGCAACTCGCGTTCGATCGCGATGGCGGCGGCGGTGGCCGACAAGGCGCCCGCGATCCCGCCATCGGCGAAGTGACGGCTCGTCAGTGCCGTCCCAGCGGGCACCGCGACGGTCAACCGTGCTCCATCCACCTCGGTGACGACGTCGTCGGGGACCACCTGCGCCGGCCACCGCACGCTGCGGACGTCCCCGGACGTCGGCTCGTGGCCGAGCGGCAGGTCGGTCGCGGCGACCAGCACGGCGACAGGCGGCCCCCACGGCGAGGCGGTCATCCGCACGACGTAGCCGCCGAGTGCGGCGATCACGACCAGAGCGGCCAGCACGAAACGCAGGCGCGGGCCGGCGCGGAACCACCACTCGCTGACGGCGTCCAGAGGCCGCGGCAACGTCGGGGGAGCGCCGTCGAGACGGAGCGGGGTTCGGGAGGGCAGCAGCGGTCGCATGCCACCCAGCCCATCACGGCAACGCGCCTGCGTCCCATCGGATCGCAGGCGCGTTGTGGAAAGCTGGCGTTGCCCGACCGGTCAGGCGCTCTTCTTCTCGGTTCCCGACGATCCGCTGTCCGCGGTCTTCGCGGTGCTCTCCGAGGAGGGGGAGGAACTCGACGTGTCAGACGACTCCGTCGACCCGGACCCCGTACCGGCCTTGCCGGAGGACGTGGACGAGGCCGCGTAGTCCTTCACGTGCCAGCCCGAGCCCTTGAAGATCAGGCCGGCGGCGCTGAAGACCTTGCGGAGGGAGCCGTGGCAGCTCGGGCACTCGGTCAGCGCGTCGTCCTTGAACGACTGCACGACCTCGAGGTGCTCCCCACAGTCACGGCAGGCGTACTCGTAGGTTGGCATGGGCACAGGCTCCGACACTCGCGCACGAGCGACGACTGGCACTCGGCAGGGACGAGTGCTGATTTTGCCGTACGTCGGGCGGTGCCGCAACCGCTGCCGTCACGGCCGCCCGATCCGCCGGCCCCGTTCGTCGACGCGGTGGGTGACGCGTTCGGTCACCACGACGTCGACTGGAACGTCGTGCGGTTCCCGGGGCACACGCGGGACCACCTGGCAGGCGAAGCACACCCCGACGCGCACCGCCGTACGCGGCAGCGCGGCGAGTAGGCGGTCGTAGTGGCCGCCGCCCTGGCCCAGCCGCACACCCGCCGGATCGAACGCGACCCCTGGCACCACCGCGAGATCGACGACCGACGGATCGATCGCCGGCCCGAGCGGTTCGCGGATGCCGCGGAAACCGACCAACAACGCCCCTGGATCGTCCGACACCGCCAGCTCCAGGCGGTCGCCGTCCACGCGGGGGTAGAGCGTGCGCACCCCACGCGCCCGCAACCGTGGCACCAGTCCCGCCGGGTCGATCTCCTGCGGCGAGGCGGCGTAGAGCAGCACGACCCGGGCCCGGCGCATCTCCGGCAGGTACTCGAGGCGTGCCACCGCTCGGGCCGACGCCGCCGCACGTTCGTCGGGCGAGAGCGCGCCCCGCGCCGCCCGGGCGGTCGCCCGGAGCGCGGACTTGTCGGTGGCCGGCACCCGTGCCCCCTCCGCCGTCCGGGCCGCGTGCGACGAGCCGATCGTACGTCCGGATGGCGGACCCGCGGCCCATTAGGCTCGGTCGTCCCGTCCCTGCCGTCCCAGGAGCCGCAATGGTCCGCAAGGCCGTCCTTCCCGTCGCCGGGCTCGGTACCCGCTTCCTGCCGGCGACGAAGGCGGTGCCGAAGGAGATGATGCCGCTGGTGGACCGCCCGGCCATCCAGTACATCGTCGAGGAGTGCGCGCGGGCCGGCCTCGACGACGTCCTGCTCGTGACCTCGACCGGCAAGTCCGCGATCGAGGACCACTTCGACCGCCGGGTCGACCTCGAAGCGGCACTGGCAGAGAAGGGCAAGGACGAGGAACTGGCCGCGGTCCGCGACCTCGCCGAACTCGCCCAGGTCCACAGCGTCCGCCAGGGAGAGCCGCTCGGACTCGGGCATGCGGTCCTGATGGCCGCCGGGCACGTGACGGCCGACGAGAGCTTCGCCGTCCTGCTCGGCGACGACATCGTCGATCCGGACGAGCCGTTCCTGGAACGCATGATCGAGGCGCACGAGCGCACCGGCCGGCCGGTCGTCGCCCTCATGGAGGTGCCCCACGACCAGGTCCACCTCTACGGCGTCGCCGACGTCGAGCCCGGCGAGGCCGACGGCGAGTTCCGGATCCGCCGCCTCGTCGAGAAGCCATCGGCCGACGAGGCGCCGTCGAACCTGATCATCGTCGGCCGCTACGTCCTACCCGGCACGATCTTCGACGTACTGCGGGACACTCCACCGGGGCGCGGCGACGAGATCCAGCTCACCGACGCGCTGCAGACGCTGGCCGCGGACGAACCAATCGTCGGCATCCGTCTGGACGCCGAACGGTACGACACCGGCGACAAGCTCGGCTTCGTCAAGGCCACGGTGCAACTCGCCGCCGCCCGCGACGACATCGGTCCCGACTTCCTCACCTGGCTGCGCGGCTGGCTCGCGGAGCAGCAGGGATGACCCGCTTCGTCGGCCATGGCCGGGGTGAGGTGACCACCGCCGAGGAACTGGTCCCGGTGGACGCGCATCTGCAGGCCATCCTCGACTCGCTGCCGGGCCAGGACGCCATCGAACTCACCGTCATCGACGCACTGGGACTGGTGCTCGGTGCGGACGTCGTCGGGCACACGACGCTGCCGCCGTTCGCCAACGCCGCCATGGACGGGTACGCCGTCGTCGCCGACGACCTCGTCGGCGCCACGGTCGAGCAGCCGGTCCGCCTCCCCGTCGTCGGTGAGGTGGTCGCCGGCGCCCAGTCCACCCCCGAGGTCACGCCCGGCCGGGTCGTGCGCATCATGACGGGCGCACCGCTCCCGCGCGGCGCCGACGCCGTCGTGCCGGTCGAGACCACCTCCGGCTCGGACGGCCAGATCGCCTTCCACCGGGCCGTCGAAGCGGGTGCCCACGTCCGTCTGCCCGGCGAGGACCTGGAACCGGGCCAGGTGTTGCTGCGGGCCGGCCGCCGGGTCCAGCCCGCCGACGTCGGTCTGCTTTCGGCCGCCGGGGTCGCACGCGTGCTCTGCGTCCCGCCGCCACGGGTCGTGGTGCTCAGCAGCGGCGACGAGCTGGTGCAGGCGACCCGTGAACCGGGGCCGGGTCAGATCCGCGACTCCAACGGCCCGATGTTGGCCTCGATGGTGCGCGCGGCCGGCGGCATCCCGTTCACGTCCGGCATCGTGCCCGACGATCGCAAGGCGCTGATGTACGCCTTCGACACCAACCTCGGGCACGCGGACCTGTTCGTGTGCACGGGCGGCGCCAGCGCAGGTACGCGGGACCTGTTGCCCGACGTCATCGGCGCGATGGGAGAGGTGCACACGGCCAAGGTCGCCATGCGCCCGGGGATGCCGCAGATCCGCGGACTCATCGGCGGCACGCCCGTCATCGGTCTTCCCGGCAACCCCGTGTCGGCGTTCGTCTCCTTCGAGGTCTTCGTGCGCCCCGCCATCCGTCGGCTGCAGGGGCGCCGCGACATGGCGCGCCCGGTCGTCACCGCCCGGGCGACCGAGGACCTGCGCGGTGCCGCGAACAAGCGCCACTTCGTGCGGGTCCGGCTCGCGCGCGAGAACGACGGCTGGACTGCCACCCCGACCGGGGCCCAGGGGTCGCACCTGCTCAGTTCCATCTCCGCCGCGGACGGGTTGGCGGTCGTGCCCGAGCACGTCGAGGTCATCGCCGCCGGCGACCACGTCCGCGTCCAGGTGCTGGTGGAGGGATGAGCAGCAGCCCCACCCCCGAACGCGCGCCCGACCCCGACGGGCTGACCCACCTCGACGACCGTGGCCAGGCGCGCATGGTCGACGTCGGCGCCAAGGACGTCACGGCACGAACGGCGGTCGCCGAGGCGCGCGTGGTCATGCACCCCCACGTCGCCGCACGCCTGCTGAGCGGCGACCTGCCGAAGGGCGACGCCCTGCCGGTCGCGCGGATCGCCGGCATCCAGGCGGCGAAGCGAACCCCCGACCTCATCCCGCTCTGCCACGGGATCGCGCTGACGTCCGTGGAGATCGACATCGAGGTGGACGCGGACACGGGCGTCGCCGTGGTCACCGCGACCGCGCACGCCGCGGACCGGACCGGCGTCGAGATGGAGGCGATGACCGCCGCTACCGTCGCCGGGCTCACGCTCTACGACCTCGTCAAGGCGGTGCAGCGCGACGTCGTCATCACCGACGTCCGGCTACGCCGCAAGACCGGCGGCCGCTCGGGCGACGTCGAACTGCCCTGACGGACCGCGTACAACCTGTTGCGGATGCTTCGTGACACCGCACGCGTGGGTTACCGTCCGGCGACCGCCGCGACCCGCGGATCCGGTCGGACAGGCAAGGCGCGTGGAGTTGCGGTGACGGAGTCCTTCGCGGTGCTGGTCCTTCTCTGGGCCGTGCTCCTGGTTCCCGGGGCACTGCGCCGCTCCCGGAACTCCTCACCCCACGCGACGGTCGGAGGATTCGAGCGGGCCATGGACGTCCTTCGCGACAACCGCAGCAGCACCTCCCGTCAGCTGCTGGTGCCCGGTGACGCCAGCCGCATCGTCCGGCGGGACGTCGATCCGACGGTGCGCCCGGTCGCCCTCCGCCGTCCCGAGGACCCGGTCGTGGTCCAGCGCCGGACCTGGTTTCTGCGCGCCCTGGCGGCCACCTCGGCGTCGTTGCTGCTCGCCGTCGTGGTCGGGGGTTGGTTGTGGTTCCCCGCCGCGCTGGCACTGCTCGGCACGGGTGGCTACACCGCGCTGCTCCGCCAGTTGAAGCTGCAGCGCGACGAGGCCCGCAAGGTCGTCGCGGAACTCGACCTGCACCGGCCGGGCGGCGTCGTCACGGCCATCGACGCGGACGAGCTGTGGGGCGTCAGCGGCGGCGTGCGACTGCGCCGCTGGGAGGCGTGAGCCCGGCCGAGGGCGCGTTGCTCGGGTTGACCGAGCCGGTCCGCGGCCGCCTCGTCGCCCGGCACGAGGCGCGCGAGGTCGGGCTGGCCGCGGGTCGTGAGGCGATCCGGGCGGCCGCGAACGCCATCCGGGCGACCCACCGCGACGAGATCGACCGTGCCGACGCCCTGATCGACGAGGCGCGCGAGGCGCTCCAGGCCGCCTACCGGGCCTGCGGTTCCTTCCCCGACGTCCTGCACGCCGGCTTCGTCCAGGACGCCGCCAAGGAGGTCGCCGAAGCGGTCCTGACACGTGCCGCGGTTGCCGGCGAGCCCCTGCCGGGGCCCGACGAGGTCGGTGTCGACGACGTCTCGTGGCTGCACGGCCTCGCCGAGACGATCGGTGAGCTCCGGCGCGCGAGCCTCGACCACGTCCGTGGTGGCCGCGTCGACGAGGCGGAAGCCGCGCTCGCCCTGATGCAGGAGATCCTGGCCGCACTGATGACGATCGACGTGCCGGACGGGCTCAGCCGCGGGCTGCGACGCGCGACCGACGCCGGACGCGCCATCACCGAGCGCACCCGGGGCGACCTCACGACCGCGGCCGGCCAGCGCGAGCTGCGTCGCGCCCTCGACGCCCACCGCGAGGCCCTCGAACGCGTCCTCGACCAGCCCTCGTGACGCGGTCCCCGTTCGCGCACGGTCGGCGGCTCGCGCTACCCTGCCGCCCGCTGCGCTCCCTGCTGAGCGCGGACCCACACCTGGGGGTGTAGCTCAGTTCGGCAGAGCACTTCGTTCGCAACGAAGGGGCCGTCGGTTCAAATCCGATCACCTCCACCAGGAAGCCGCCCCTCGTGGGCGGCTTTCCGCGTTCCGAGCGGTGTCGCGCCTGCACGTCGCTGTCGCGCCGATGTCGCACAGCTGCGGGATCGGCGCGACATGGCGTGACTGGCGCGACATGAACGGGCGCGGTCAGACCGGTTCGCGCTGCCAGACCATCGTGACGTCGACGCCGGCGTCGCGGACCAGGCTGAGCACCGGACAGCGGGCCTCGGTCTCCTCGACGACCGCGCGCAGGTCCTCCTGGCTCGCCGCCGTGAAGACCCTGGCGACGACCTTGATCGTCTGGAAGTGGGGCCGCACGGTGCGGTCGCCCTTCCGTCCCCGGATGTCGATCGTGTACGACGCTTCGAACTCGATGCCCTCGTAGTCGAGCCCGAGGTCGTCGGCGGCCCGCTTGAACGTCACGCCCTCGCACCCGCACAGCGCCCCGAGCACCGTCTGCAGTGGCGACGGTCCCTCGCCGGTGCCGCCGTGCGGTACCGGCTCGTCGGTGACGAACGTGCCGAACTCGCCGGTGTCGATGACCGTGCGCAAGGTGGCCTCGTTCACCGCGGTCAGTGACTTGCCGCGGATGATCGGCTCCGAACGGGCGTCGGCGTCCTCAACGCGTACGGTCATCGTGCTGCTCCGTTCCTCGATGGTGCAACAAGGTCACCGTCAGGTGTACCGGACCGGGTCCGCTCAGTGGCTGCGCTTCACGGCCCCGTCGGCGAGGGCGTCGGCGGCTTCCGCCAGCCGCAGGCCGGTGATGTCGATGCGCCGCAGCAGTTCGCGTCGACGCAACAGCGTGGTGTCGACGGTGTCGGACGCTGTCAGCAGGCTGGCCATGGCGAACTGGTAGCTGCGCCGCACGTCGTTCTTCTTGGACTCGGCGGCGAGCCGCGCCGCGTCCTGGGGGCGGTCGAGCAGACACCGGGTGGCCGCGTCCATCCCCCGGACCCCGGCCTCGAGGTTGGCGATGGGATCGAGGAGCAGCGGCTCTTCCCCGAGCCCGTACAGGTGCAGTTCCCGGGCGAGGTCGCGCAGGTTGTCCAGGACGTCGTCGATCGACCGCGACACCCGGTTGAGGTCCTCGCGGTCGATGGGCACGGCCAGCGCGTGTCGCAGCTCCTCGATGAGGGCGCGCCTGGCGGTGTCGCCCTCGCTCTCGAGTTCGTCCATCCGCCGATCGCCCACGTCGGTGGCGACCTCGCCGGCAGCCAGGGATCGGGCGAGAGCGGCCGCCCTCACGGTCGCTTCGAGCTGGGCCAGCAGTGGTGCGAGCAACATCTCGTCGTTGTTGCCGGCCAGGTTGCGGAGGAAACGCTTCAAGCGTCCGCGCATCTGCAGGTCCTCTCGTCGGATGTCAGGAGATGGCCAGGAGGGCCGCGGTCAGGGCTGCGGCCGCGATGAACGCGCTCGGCAGCGTGACGACCCAGGCCGCGGCGAGCCGGGTGACCGCCTGCCAGCGCACGCTGCCCAGTCCGCGACCGAGGACGCTGCCGACCAGGCCGCCCGAGATCGCCTGCGTCATCGAGACCGGCGACCCGATCGCGCCGGTCGCCAGCACGACGGTCGCGGACGACACCTCGGTGACGACCGCCTCGTGGGGTCGCGCCGGCACGACGCCGGTCCCGATCGTGCGGGCCACCCTGGGCAGTCCGACGACCGCTCCGGCGAGGAATGCGGATGCGGCGACGGCGAGGTGCGCACCGATCACGGGGACACCCTCGGCCGTCGCGCTGCCCGCCGCGACGGCCAGCACGGCCAGCATCTTCTGCCCGTCGTTCGCGCCGTAGGCGAGGCACTGCAACGAGAATCCGGCGAGGTGCCAGCGCCGGATGCGGCCGTCGAGCGGGCGGGTGGAGGGCCACGCGGTCACCACGCGGGTCAACAGCCACGCGACGACGAGTCCCGCGACGGGGGCGACCGCCGCCAGCGCCAGCACCAGCACGACGGTGCCCCAGGCGACCGGCAGCGTTGCACCGACACCTGCGCCGGCGATCGATCCCACGACCGCGAGGGTGAGGCTGGTGGGCTGACCGTGCGCGGCCAGCCACCACGTCACGCCGACCGCCGCGACGACCGCGACCGTCAGCGCGAGTCGGCCGTCCGCGCCGTCGAAGGCGACCAGCCGGCTCGCGAGCGTCGAGGCCACCCGGGTGCCGAGGACCAGCGGGGCGACCGCGACCGCCGCCGCGGCGACCAGGAGCCCCACCAGCGGCCGGTGACCGCGGACCGAGAGACCGACGGAGAGCAGTGCGCCACCGTCGTTGAAGCCGTTGACGAACGCGAAGGCGACGGCGACGACCAGCAACCACGTCACCCGTCGCCTCCCGCCACGAACGGGCGAACGTTAGCGCGGGTCGCTCGGGCGCCCCGCAGGGCCGTTGCGGGTCAGCTCGGCATCGACACCCAGGACCAGGGGCGGGGTGGACTGCAGGTCGAGCACGACCCACGACCCGGCGGCGGCGTCGCGCGGGAGCTCCTCGACGTCGAGGTGGAGCGGTGTCCGGCCGGCACCGACCAGCAGCACGGCGCGGCCGTCCGCGACCTGGTCGACGAAGCCCCGGTCGGGGCGGATGCCGGTGGGTTCGTCCTGAGGCATCAGGTGTCTTCCCCGCCGAAGGTGTCGTCCTCGTCGAGGGCGAGCTTCTCGCGTTCCTCGGTGGTGCCCGCGGCCTCGGCGTCCCCACCGGCGTCACGGCTGGTGCGCTCGAGCTCCTCCTGCGACAGCTCCTGCTCCGGCGGGGCGGGTTCGTTCTCGTGGCCCGCTGGGCGGCGAGCATCACTCATCGGCGGTTCCTCCGTGTGACATGGGGCGACACCTTCCCGTACGAGCGGCGGACGTCGCGTCCGGACGCTCTGACCGGACGGCCGACGCCGTGCGCCGTCGGCCTGCGTGCGTTTCACACCCAGCCATCGAACCACCACCGCGCGCGGATCACCTCGTCGGGAAGCGGGAGGCCGTACCAGACCGGGACGAAGTAGACGAACAACCCGACCGCCACGACCGCGACGAGGACCGCCAGGGCCGTGCCGTGCCGGGCACGGACGGGCGCGCCCTGCAGTGCCTCGAGCCGGAGGTCTGACGTGGTGCCCGCGATCGCGCCGAGGAGCGCACCGAGGACCGCGGCGACGAGCAGGCGGCCCGGCGGAGCCCCCGCAGCGACGACGTTGGCCGCTGCCGTGGCGGCGGCCACCGCCAGGCCGGCGCCGGCCAGCGTGCCGGCGACCAGTCCCAGTTGCCTGGCGGGCCGATCGAGGTGGTCACAGGCGACGGCGATCGCCATCACCAGGAACGGCACCAGCGGGACGGCGTAGAACGAGAACACCGGTCGCGCCACGACCAGCCAGGGGAGGTACTGCGCCAGCAGGAGGGTCAGCGGCAGCCCGGAGCGTCGGTCACGACGGACGACGCCGCCGATCAGCATCGGCAGCAGGGGGAGTGCGCCCCACCAGAGGGCCAGGTTGCCGACGGCCACGATCTCCGAGGTCAGGCCCGCTGGGCCCACGCACCGCTCGCCGTCGCGGTCGCGCCCGTCGTCGCCGCAGGCCTCGTAGTGGTAGACGACCGGACGTTGCTGCAGGGGCCAGGTCGACGCCGGTGCCCGGTACGGGTGCTCGGCATCCAGGCCCAGGTGGAACGTGACGATCTGCCGGTGGTAGGCGACGAGCCCGCGCACCCGCTCGTCCAGGGCGTGGCCGCCCGCGTCCCCGTCGGGACCTGCCGACGCGGCGGGTTCCGGCGCCGCGGCCGTCCGCTCGAACATGGCCAGCCACGGCGCCCATGTCAGGGCGTAGACGACGACGGGGACGACACCGAGGTACAGCGCAACGGTGGCCAGCGCGCGACCGGTCGCCCCCGCCGCGCCGTGACCTTCTGCGCGGGCGCGGTGACGCTCCCACAGCAGCAGGAGCAGGGCCGCGCCGACGAGCGCCAACGCGCCGGACCACTTGACGGCGACCGCGGCACCGAACGCCGTCCCCGCACCGAGCAACCACCACCGCACGCCACCGCGATCGACGCCACCGCCGCGGTCAACGGGCCGGTCGCGCTGGTCGGGCCGGTCGCGGTCGACGGGCCGGTCGCGGTCGGCCAGGAGCAGCCACGCCCCGAGCACCACGAACAGCGCGAGGTGGATGTCCAGCATGGCGGTCCTGGCCTGGACCACGAACACCCCGTCGAGCAGCACGAGCATGCCCGCCAAGCCGGCCAGGCCCGCACGGCCCGTCAGGCGCCGTACGACCAGCACGACCAGCATGGCGACGAGTGCGCCGGCCAGCGCGCCGCTGACGCGCCACCCGAACGGGGTGTCGCCCGCCAGCGCGATGCCGACGCCGATCAGCCACTTTCCGAGCGGCGGATGGACCGCGAAGCCGTCCTCGACGCCTGTCGCCAGCATCGCGCGGGCATCGGCGACGTAGTACGTCTCGTCGAAGACGATCTCGGCCGGGTGGGCCAGCCGCGCGACGAGCAGGACGGTGCCGGCCAGCAGGACCGCCGTCGGCACCACCCAGGTCGGCCGCATGCGTCGCATCGCGGGGAAGCGTAGGCGAGGGCACGCAGGCGGCGGCTCTACGCTCGGGGCCCGCCACCGCGCGGGACGGACCGCGGATCGGAGCGAGGGTGAGTGGCACGTTGGTGGTCGTCGCGACCCCGATCGGCAACCTCGGTGACCTCTCGCCGCGGGCCGCCGACGCCCTGCGCACCGCCGATCTCGTGCTGGCCGAGGACACGCGCCGAACGGGCCGCCTGCTGCAGCACGTGGGCAGCGAGGTGCCGCAACGGTCCCTGCACGAGCACAACGAGCGCGAGCGCATCGCCGAGATCGTCGAACGCCTCGACGCCGGTCAGCGCATCGCCCTGGTCAGTGACGCCGGCACGCCGGCCGTGTCCGACCCCGGGTACCGGCTCCTGGCGGCCTGCGCCGAGCAGGGCCTGGCCATCGAGGTGGTGCCCGGGCCGTCGGCGGTCCTCACCGCGCTGATCGCGTCGGCGCTCCCGACCGACCGGGTCGCGTTCGAGGGCTTCCTTCCGCGCAAGGGCGCCGCCCGCCGCGCCCGCCTCGACGAACTCCGCCGTGAACCACGCACCATGGTGCTGTTCGTCTCGCCCCACCGTGCCGACGCCGATCTCGCCGACCTCGCCGAGGCGCTCGGCAGCGACCGACCTGCGGCGTTGACGCGTGAGCTGACCAAGCTCCACGAGCAGGTGGTGCGCGCGTCGCTGGGTGAACTCGCCCGGCGTGTCGGGGACGACGGCGTGCGCGGGGAGGTGACCCTCGTGGTCGGTGGCGCGCCCGACGAGGCGCCCGCGGCGCTCGAGGAGGACGAGCTG
Source organism: Egicoccus sp. AB-alg6-2 (assembly GCF_041821025.1). NCBI lineage: Bacteria > Bacillati > Actinomycetota > Nitriliruptoria > Egicoccales > Egicoccaceae > Egicoccus > Egicoccus sp. AB-alg6-2. Next base: position 53,616 of record NZ_JBGUAY010000012.1, read on the forward strand.
GTCGAGCGGGTGCGGGCACTGCTCGCCACGGGCGTGCCGAAGAAGGCCGCGATCGCCGACGTCGCCACGGCCGCGGGGGTGCCCAAGAAGGTCGTCTACCAGGCGGTGGTGGACGCGGGGTCCTGAGGCGGTCGGCGTCGCACGACCGGCGGTTCCTCGGCCCGGCGTGCGTACGCGTCACCGTCGATCGGACCCGTCAGCGCCGCCGGGCGGCGTGCGCGCTCCCAAGGGGTCCGCTGGGGCGTCGTGTCCTCCGTGCCGCCCGCGTCGGCGGTGGCCGCTGCCGGGGCCGGCCGTCGGCGTGAGGGTTCGGACGCCGGAGCCGGCCCGGACAGCGGTTCGGGCACCGCAGCCTGCGCGACCGCCGGCTCCGTGACCACATGCGCCGGTTCAGGCTCGCGCTCGGCGATATCGAACGCACGTGCGCGCTCGTCGAGCACACCGAGGCTGCCGAGGCAGTCGCGACACACCAGGCGGCCCCGGAAGCCGCGCAGCCCCTCCTCCTCGCGGCCGCAGAACACGCACGCGTCACGTGGCTTGGCGATGACGACCCGCTCGCCCTCGACGGTCACCTCGACGGCGTCGCCCTCGCGGATGTTGAGGCCACGTCGCATGCTGGCCGGGATGACGACGCGCCCGAGGTCGTCGACCTTGCGGCGGATCCCGCTGGTGGCCACGTGCGCCTCCTGATCACTGGTGCGAGTCGGGCAGCGTATCGAGGCCGCAACGGGAACCGGCCCGGCACACTCCGTTCGATCCGTTGCAACCTCCCCGCGGTGCCCGGCGTCGTGGGGGGCGGAGGGACGCGAGATGTCGGCACGGTGCCGGCACCGCGTCACACGACCGATGGCCGTCTCGACCGTGAGGCGCAGGCACGCCCCACCCGTGGCGCGCCGCGAAGGAGCTGACGTGCTCGCGATGGTGCGACAGGGGACGCAGAGCGATTCGTTCGCCGCGGTCTTCAACGCTCATCACCGGCAGGCCGTCCGGCTCGCGTACCTGCTCACCAGCGATCCGCACCAGGCCGAGGACATCGTCGCCGATGCCTTCACGAAGGTGTACGCCCGCTGGAAGAAGGGCGAGGTCCGCGACGTGGGGGCGTACCTGCGACGTGCGGTGGCCAACGAGGCCAACTCGAAGCTCCGACGGCGCTATCTCGAGCGCCGTGAGGCGGCGAAGCGGTCCGGGGACGACCGGGGCGTGCGCCTCGCCGACGACCAGGCGGCCGACCACGACCTGGTGTGGCAGGCGATCCAACGCCTGCCGGACCGTCAGCGGCAGGCGGTCGTGCTCCGCTACTACGAGGACCTCTCCGAGGCCGAGACCGCCGAGATCCTCGGCTGCTCCGTCGGCACGGTGAAGTCCCAGGTCTCGCGCGGTCTGGCCCGGATGCAGGAGTTGCTCGCTGCGTCCGGCCTCACCGCGACGAGCGAGGGAGGTGCGTTCTGATGGATCGCGTCGAGGAACTGATCCGCGAGAGTCTCAAGGCCCGCGCGCAGGACGTCGAGCCCACGCCGATGCTGTGGCTCGAGGTCGACCGGCGCGTGTCGCGCCGCAAGCGGTTCCAGGCCGTCACCTGGTCGCTGGCGGGCGCCACCGCCGTGCTCGCCGGCGTTTTGGGTGTGCCCGCCATCCTGGACCTGGTCACCGACGACCGTCCCGACATCGACATCCAGCCGGTGGACGTCCTGCCGGCGGGCGGGGTGCTGCCCGAGTTCTACGTGACCGATGTCGACGGCTCCCTCGAGATCCGGGATCTGACGACCGGCGACCGCCTCACTCCCGAGGTCACGGCCGACGACGGACGCTTCGCGGACGCGGTCGACGACCTCGCGGTGCGGCCCGGCTCCACCCGCGACGGGGGTGCGGTGGCCGCGATTCGCGGCAGCGGCACCGGCTCTCCCTACCTCGAGGTCGCTGAGACCGGCCCGGCCGACGGGGACCGGGTGTGGATCCAGTCGCTCGCACACGCCCTCGCGGACGAGAACGCGCTGCGTGGGTTCCGGCCGAGCGTGACGTGGACCCCCGACCAGGACCTGGTCGCGTTCACGATGCCCGAGACCGACCAGGCCAAGCTGGTGCTGTGGGAGCCCGGCGCGACGGAGGGTGATGGCCCCGTCGACAGCCGCATGGTCACCACCGAGCCGGCACTGGTGTTCGGCGTCGGCGACGTGGAGCTGCTCGACTGGTTCGGCCGCACCACCACGACCGGTGACGAGAGCGTGCTGGTCTTCCGTGACGACCTCGGCGTGCACCTGCAGCCTCTGACGGTGGCCGACGACGGCAGCATGACGCCCGGCGAGGGGCGGGTGCTCGAGGGCGTCACCGACCTGGCAGGTTCGCACGTGCTGCCCGGATCGCTCGAGTCGCCCGACTACGCCATCGCCGACGGTGCGGACGGTGCCGTGCTCCGGTGGAGCGCGGACGGCGACCGCTCCGGCGAGATCTCCCTGACCGGTGCGTTCGGCGACGTCGACCCGGCCACGTTGTGGCTGGACGCCAAGCAGGACGCTGCCCTGGTCGGCGACGGCAACCGCACCTTCCTGTACGCCCACGACGGCAGCGGCCACTTCGTCCCCGCCATCGAGGTGCAGGTCGACGGCTGGGCGGCGCTGTACGACGCCGTCCGGCCCGGCGAGCCGACGCCGGAGCCCGAGCCGACCGGCGAACCGACGACCGACCCCGGTCCCGAACCGGAGCCCGCGCCGACCGAGACGGACGCCGAGCCGGCGCCCGGCGTGGGTGCGGCGCTGCCCGAACCGGTCGTGACGGCGACGATCAAGGACCTGGTGCTGCACGGCCCCGACGGCGAGCAGGTGCTCTACACCCTGCCCGACGAGGGCGAGTCGAGCTTCCGGTCGGTCGCGGTGCGGCCCGGATCGACCGTGGACGACCTCACGATCGTCGGCCTGCACCTCGCCGAGGGGGGACACGACTTCCGCACCTACCGCTTCGTCGACGGTGAACTGTCGGTCGAGTACTGGGACCGTCAGGACCTGCAGCCCGGCTTCGGTGGCGGGGCCGGCGACGGGGTGGCCGCGTTCGGACCTGTCTGGCACCCCGCGGGTGACAAGCTGGCCTGGATCGAGATGGGCACCGGCGGCATGCCGCACCTACGCATCATCGGCTGGACCGACGCCGGACCGGGGACCGGTGACACCGCCGACGACAATGCCAGCTGGCCGCTGGAGCAGTACGAGGGCGTCGCCCTCGAGCCGGTCGACTGGGTCGAGATCGACGGCCCCGTCCGGACCGGCATCCGGGCGGTCGCCGAGGACGCCACGACCGAATGGGTCGCGATCCCCATCGAGATCCAGGGGGACAACGCCCCTGCACTCACGGGCACGGGCGAGCGCCGGCCCACCGGCGGCGACGGTCCGGTGTTCGGGCTCGCCGGGACGCTCGACGACGGCGCGCCGCGCTGGATGCTCAAGGGCACGGTCGTGGTGTTCGACCCCATGGGCGAGGCACGCACCGTCGCCAACGTCCCCGACGAGTTCTTCCCCGGCGAGGGGATCCCGGACGTCTGGATGCGGGCCGCCGGCGGCGGCTACGTCGTGGGCATCTCCAACACCGGCGTCGCCTACTACGGCTCCCTCGAGGACGAGTTGTCCCGCGTGGGCGGTGACGGGATCATGGACGGCGACGTCGTGAACTGATCCGGTAGCCTCCCGCACACGGCCCGACCGACCCTTCGGCGGGCCGTGTGCGTGCCCCGGCCAGCCGTTCGGGAGGTCGGCCGGTCCACCCGTTCTCGCTCGCCGACCTCGTGGGAGGCTCCTGCCGCCGTGCCCTATGTCGACACCCACTGCCACCTCGACCACCACGAGGGACTGACGCCTGCCGAACAGGTGGAGCGCGCCCGTGCGGCGGGGGTGACGACGATGGTGACGGTCGGCACCGACATGGCGTCCTCGACCCAGGCGGTACGCACGGCCTCCCGCTTCGCCGGCGTCTGGGCCGCCGTCGGCGTCCATCCCAACGACGCGATGGAGGCCACGCCACACGTCCTCGAGGTGATCGACCGCCTGGCACAGGACGAACGCGTGGTCGCGGTCGGCGAGACGGGGCTCGACTACTACCGCGAGTACACGACCCCGGCCCAGCAGGAGGCCAGCTTCCGGGCGCACATCCAGATCGCGCGCCAGCACGACCGCGCGCTGGTCATCCACTGCCGCGAGGCATGGGACGACTGCCTCGACATCCTCAAGGACGAGGGAGCACCGGAACGGGTCGTCATGCACTGCTTCAGCGGGGACCTCGGGGTCACCAAGCGTTGCGCCGAGGCCGGGTGGTTCCTGTCGTTCGCGGGCAACCTCACCTTCGCCAACGCCGGCGATCTCCGCGACGCCGCGGCCGCCGCCCCGCTGGAACTGGTGCTCACCGAGACCGATTCCCCGTTCCTGACGCCGCATCCCCACCGGGGCAAGCCCAACGACCCGTCCTACGTTCCGTACACCCTGCGCACGCTCGCGCAGACCCAGGGTCGTCCTTTGGACGAGGTGGAAGCGGCGGTCGAGGACAACACGCGCCGGGCCTTCCGCTTGCCGCCAAAGGACACCCCCCACGCCGTCTGAACGGCCTCTCGAGCCTTTTCCCCCGCGGACCATGGTCGCCGGCGACGCGCCGCCGCGGCCTCGTCCGGAGTCCCCTCCCTGGTCGATCGGCCACGGCCAGGCGGTGGGTGCGGGCCTAGCGTCCCGCCCCATGCCCCGGCGACTCCCGCTCCGCACGTCCTCACACCGCGCCCGCAAGACCGCAGCACTGGGTCTGGTCGGCGCGTTGGCGCTGCCGTTGATCGCCTGGTCGGACGCCGTGGTGGTCGAGGTCGACGGCGAACTCCACGAGGTCCGCACCTACGCCGGCACCGTCGGTGAGGCCCTCGAGGTCCTCGACGTCGAGCTCGGGCCCGCAGACGAGGTGTCACCCCCACCGGGCGCGCCGCTCAGCGACGGGCTCACCATCGAAGTGGCGCGGGCCATCGCCGTGGAGGTGGTCGTCGACGACACCGAGGTGCACGAGGTGCTCGCCCCGGTCGGCTCGGTCGCCGAGGCGCTGGCCGCCGCCGACCTCGCCGAGGTCAGGAGCGAGGGCGCGCAGATCGACCCGCCGTGGTCGGCCGCCGTGGAGGACGGTGACGTCGTGCACGTCACGCTGCCGAAGCCGGTCGAGGTCGTCGTCGACGGCGACACCCACGCGACCGAGACCCTGGTGACCACCGTTGCCGAGGTGCTCGACGAACTCGAGGTGGACCTCGACGCCAGCGACCGGGTCAGGCCGGCCCTGTGGCAACCGATCGAAGGTCCCACCGAGATCGTGGTCCAGCGGGTCGAGACGGGCGAGGAGATCGTCGAGGTAGCGCTGGCGGCGGGCGAGCAGCGTCGCGACGACCCCGACCTGCTGCGCGGCAAGACGCGGGTCGAGCGCGAGGCGCAGGACGGGCTTCGGGTCGACCGCTACGCCGTCGTCGACGTGGACGGGGAGCGGACCCAGCGCGAACTGATCGAGCAGGTGGTCGTCCGCGAACCCGTCGACCGGGTCGTCCTGGTCGGCACGAAGGCGCCCCCGCCCCCGCCACCGCCCCCGCCACCGCCGTCCGCTCCGAAGCCGAAGGCCACGGCGGACACGGCGTCGTCGGGAACCTCGGACGGGGTCTGGGACCGGCTGGCGCGCTGCGAGTCCGGTGGCAACTGGAGCTACCGGGGCACCTACCACGGCGGGCTGCAGTTCCATCCCGACACGTGGCGCCGGCACAAGCCGTCCGGGTACCCGGAGTTCGCCTACCAGGCGTCGCGTGCCCAGCAGATAGCGGTCGGTGAGCGCGTCCAGCGCAGCCAGGGCTGGGCGGCATGGCCCCACTGCTCCCGTCAGATCGGGCTGCGGTAGTCCACGCCCTATCGTGGCGTGGGTCGCGTCCCCGCGGCGATCCGTGCTGTCGACCCGAGGTGACGCCATGGGCGAGCTGCTCACCCCGCGCGAGGTCCGACGGCTGCTCACCGAGCGTGGCCTCGCCCCGCGCAAGAAGGCGGGACAGAACTTCGTCGTCGACCCGAACACGGTGCGACGGATCGTCGAAGCCGCCCGTCTGCGCACCGACGACGTCGTGCTGGAGATCGGCCCGGGGCTGGGCTCGCTGACCCTGGGTCTGGCCGCCGCCGCCGGACGGGTCGTCGCCGTCGAGATCGACGCCGGCCTGGTCGCCGCACTCGACGAGGTCCTCGCCGGACGTGATGACGTCGAGGTGGTGCACGCCGACGCGTTGCGCACCGACCTCGGTGCGCTGGTCGGCGACGGGCCAGCACGGCTGGTCGCCAACCTGCCCTACAACGTGGCGACGCCACTGATCATGCACGCGCTGGAGGACCCGGCCGTCGAGGACCTGTTCGTCATGGTCCAGCGCGAGGTCGGGGAGCGCTGGGCGGCGGCGCCCGGGCATCCGCTGTACGCGGCGATCAGCTGCAAGCTGGCCACCATCGCCACCGCCGAGGTGACCCTGACGATCCCACGAACCGTGTTCCACCCGGTTCCCAACGTCGACAGCGTCATGGTGCGCATCGTCCGCCGCGTCGACGCGGTCACGGGCGCCGAACGCGACCGGCGGTTCCGGCTCGTCGAGACCGCTTTCCGGCAGCGTCGCAAGACCCTGCGCAACAACCTGCGCGCCCTGGCGCCGATGTCGGTCCTCGAAGGTGTCGCGGCGGATGCCGGCATCGACCTCGGCGCGCGGGCCGAGACGCTGTCCGCCGGCGAGGTCGCCAGACTCGACGCCGCGCTGGCCGCTGTCGGCGTCGAGGTCTGAACGCGGCGGGACCGTGCGACCCGACCACGTCGACCATGGCCGAATCGGGCCTTGCACGCGCGCTCCCTAGGATGCGACCGGCCAGGGGAGCAGAGCCGATCGGGAGGCCGGCGTGGGCGGAGGCAGCAGCGGGGGGCCCCGCGTCCGCGTCCGCGTGCCGTCGAAGGTCAACCTGTTCCTGGCCGTGCGCGGGCTTCGGCCCGACGGCTACCACGAACTGGTGACGGTGCTGCAGACGGTGTCCATCCACGACACCGTGCTGGCCCGTCTCGACGGCTCCGTCGCGTCGGCACATCCGGCCGCGCGGCGGTTCATGGACCTCGCCTTCACCCAGGAGGCGGGCCCCGACGTGCCGCCGGGAAGCGACAACCTCGCGGTGCGCGCCGCCCGGCAGCTGATGGGGCTGGTGGGCGTCGGTACGGCGCACCGGGACGGGGAGGCGGCCGTGCCCGTCACCCGCCTGCATCTGACCAAGCGCATCCCCGTCGCCGCGGGCATGGCGGGCGGTTCGGCGGACGCGGCGGCGACCCTGCTGGCGCTCAACCACCTGTGGGGCACCGACCTCGCGCGGGAGGAGCTGCGCGATCTCGCCGCGGAACTGGGCGCCGACGTGCCGTTCTGTGTCACCGGCGGGACGGCGCTGGCCACGGGGACCGGCACCGCCACGGCCCAGGTGCTGTGCCGTGGCAGCTACCACTGGGTGGTCGGCATCAGCGGCGAGCCGTTGTCGACACCGTCCGTCTACCGGGCCTTCGACGAGGTCGGCACGCCGTCCGAGGCCGAGCCCGACGCCGTCCTGCAGGCGCTGCGCACCGGCGACGCCGAAGCGCTCGGCGCCGCCCTGCACAACGACCTCGAGACGGCGGCCTTCTCGCTGCGACCCGAGCTGCGCGACGCCCGCGACGCCTTCCTGGAACGCGGGGCGCTGGGGGCCCTGGTCAGCGGGTCGGGACCGACGGTGGTCGGGCTGGCCGAGTCCGCCCAGCACGCCACCGAGCTCGCCGGCCGGATGCAGGACGCCTTCGACCGTGTCGAGGTGGCGCTCTCGCCCGCCGGTGGGCCCGAGGTCGCCGTCGACTGATCCGCGGCGGCCGCACGCGGCACCATGTCGCCGCTCCGCGTCGATGTCGCGCCAACACCGCACCGGCGACGAGCAGCCGCGACATCGACGACCTCACGCGACACGCCCCCGGCCCGGAACGCCGACGCGCCGTGGCGACTACCCTCCCCGGCCCGGTGCCCGGCCGTCCCGACGGCCGGAACCACCCTGGGAGGTGGTGTAATAGGCAACACGCCGTCCTTTGGAGTCGGTATTCAGGGTTCGATCCCCTGCCTCCCAGCCAGCGCTCCGCGTCCTGCTCCTCGGAGGAACCCTCGTGTCCGACATCGCCCGCACCGCCGCGGTGGTCCTCGCCGCCGGCAAGGGGACCCGGTTCCGTTCCGACCTCGCCAAGGTGCTGCACACGGCGGCCGGACGGACCCTGGTCGGTCACGTCCTCGAGGCGTTGCGGCCGCTCGGCCTCGGCCAGGTCGTGGTGGTGGTCGGCCACCAGGCGGACGACGTCGCCGCGTCGGTCACCGACAGCGGCGTCGACGGGCTGACCACGGTCCTGCAGGAGGAGCAGCACGGCACCGGACACGCCGTACAGGTGGCGATGCCGGCGCTGGCGGCCGACATCGACCGGGTCATGGTCCTACCCGGCGACACGCCGCTGCTGACCGCCTCGACCCTCGAGGAACTCCTGCACGCCGCCGACGGGCGCACCGCCGCCATGCTGACCGCCCGGTTGGCCGATCCGGCCGGCTACGGCCGCGTGCTGCGCAACGCCGACGGCAACGTGAGCGCGATCGTCGAGCACCGGGACGCGACCGACGATCAGCGCGCCATCGACGAGATCAACGCCGGCATGTACGTCATCTCGCGCGAGCACCTCGTCCATGCGCTCGACCGGCTCGACACCGGCAACGACCAGGGCGAGCTCTACCTCACCGACGTCGTCGAGATCCTCGCCGGCGAAGGCGAAGAGGTCGCCGCGGTCGTGACCGGCGAGGACGAGGTCGCGGGCGTCAACGACCGCCGCCAACTGGCCGAGGCCGCCGCCGTGCTGCGTCGCCGCCACCTCGACCACCTCATGACCCAGGTCGGCGTCTCGGTCGTGGATCCTGCGACCACGCACGTCGACGTCGACGTCGAGGTGGGCCGTGACGCCGTCCTGCTGCCCGGCACCATCCTCGAACGCGGTACCCGCATCGGTGAACGCGCCACGGTCGGCCCCAACAGCCACCTCACCGGCTGCGAGGTCGGCCCGGACGCGACCGTGCACTCCACCCGGGCGATCGACGCGGTGATCGGCGCGTCGGCCAGCGTCGGACCGTTCACCCACCTGCGGCCCGGCACCGTGCTCGGCACGAAGGCGAAGGCAGGGGCGTTCGTCGAGACCAAGAACGCGACCCTGCGCGACGGCGCGAAGGCGGGCCACCTCGCCTACGTGGGCGACGCGACGATCGGCGAGCGTGTCAACGTCGGCTGCGGGGTCGTGCTGGTCAACTACGACGGCACGGACAAGCACCACACCGTCGTCGAGGCGGACGCGTTCGTCGGCAGCGGCACGATGCTGGTGTCGCCGGTCACCATCGGTGCCGGCGCCTACGTCGCCGCGGGCTCGACCATCACCGAGGACGTCCCCGCGGACGCGTTGGCGATCGGGCGGGCCCGGCAGGTCAACAAGGACGGCTGGGCCGCGCGCCGCCGGCGACGACAGGGCGGCTGAGCCGGGAACCGCCGGTCCCGCCGACCGTCCCTCGCGCGACCCGGGAACTGCCCGCCCGCCGGCTGGCTCCGGGGCCGCCGGCCCCGCTACCGTCCCCGCCAGTCCCGCATCGTTCGCCCGCGCGTCGAGGTTGCCGTGGAAGTCGTCACCAAGAAGCGCATGCACATCTTCTCCGGGTCGTCGTACCCCGAGCTGGCCCGCGAGGTCGCCGACCACCTGGGCATGCGCGTCGGTGAGGTGAAGCTGGCGCAGTTCGCGAACGGCGAGCTGTATGCCCGCTACGCCGAGTCGATCCGCGGCGGCGACGTGTTCGTCATCCAGTCGCACCTGACCATCCCCGGCGGGATGAGCATCAACGACTTCGTGATCGAACAGCTGATCATGCTCGATGCCCTCAAGCGCGCATCGGCGAAGCGCACGGTGGCCGTCGTGCCCTACTACGGCTACTCGCGCTCGGACAAGAAGGCCCGGTCGCGCGAGGCGATCGCCGCCCGCATGATCGCCGACATGTACGAGTCCACCGGCGTGGACCGCATCATGTCGGTCGACCTGCACACCGGGCAGATCCAGGGCTTCTTCGACGACCCGTTCGACCACCTGACGGCGCTGCCGTTGCTGGTGCAGTGGATCGCCGAGAACACCGAGGCCGCGAACCGGGTCATCGTCTCGCCGGACGCCGGGCGGGTACGCCTGACCGAGAAGTTCGCCGGTCACCTCGGTGCGCCGATCGCGATCCTGCACAAGCGGCGCGACCCGGACCAGCAGAACGTCAGCGAGACCCTCGACGTCATCGGTGACGTCGACGGCAAGACGTGCATCCTCATCGACGACATGATCGACACGGCCGGCACCATCTGTGGCGCGGCCGAGCTGCTGATCGAGCGGGGCGCCCATCGGGTCATCGCGTGCGCCACCCACCCCGTGTTCTCCGACCCGGCGGCGGAGCGCCTCGAGAACTCGGTCATCGAGAAGGTCGTGGTGACCAACACCCTGCCGATCCCTCCCGAGCGCCGGATCGACAAGCTCGTGGTCCTCTCGATCGCCCCGATCCTGGCCTCGGCGCTCCGCGCGGTCTTCGAGGACCAGTCGGTGTCGGAGATCTTCCGCGGCGAGAACGTGTAGAGGCGCCGGTTGCCGGGCCCACGAGCGGCCGGGTACGCTGCCATCTCCCCGGCCCGCGTGTCCCTTCTTCGCGGGCCGGCCGCGTGTCCGGCCCACCACGACGCTCGTCGCGCGCGAAGCCGCACGCACACCCCCACGTGACATCTCGCCGCCGCACGACCCGCCCCGCAGGGGCACGCCGCGATCCGCGCCCGAGGCGCCGCCGCGGCAGACGGTGACCGACCCACGCCGGGGACACACGCATTCTCGAGGAGCACCACCGTGTCGAAGCAGGTCCAGCTCAGCGCACAGAAGCGCACCCAGCAGGGCAAGGGTGCCGCCGGCCGCCTCCGCAGGCAGGGCCGCGTCCCCGGCATCATGTATGGCTACGAGGTCGAGCCCACCCCCGTCAGCGTGGACGCGCTCGAGCTCTACCACGCGCTGCACACCGAAGCAGGGCGCAACGCGATGATCCGCCTGGAGATCGAGGGCGAGACGCACCTCACGCTGGCGCGTGACCTGCAGATCCACCCGATCCGGCAGGAGACCCAGCACGTCGACTTCCTCGCCGTCGACCGGGACTCGCAGATCTCGGTCGAGGTCCCGGTCCACTCGGTCGGCGAAGAGGACGTCGCCCCCGGTGGCGGCGTCGTGAACCAGATCCTGTACACCGTGCCGATCCTGGTCCGGCCGCTCGACGTGCCCAACTCCTTCGAGCTGTCCGTCGAAGGGCTCGAGATCGGTGACGTCCTGCGGGTCGAGGACCTGGCCGGCCAGCTCCCCGACGGCGCCGAGTTCGACATCGAGCTCGACCGCACCGTCATCACCATCAACGCCCCGGTCTCCGAGGCCGAGCTCGAAGCCCTCGAGGAGGGCGTCGGTGCCGGCGCCGACGACACCGGTGCCGAGGCCGCCGTCGAGGTGGACGAGGCGGCCGGGGACGAGGTCGTGGCCGAGCCCGCCGAGGCCGAGGAGGCCTGAGCGCCCTGCGGTTGTTCAGGAGCACTCCCGTGGCCGACGACGACCGCTGGCTCGTCGTCGGCCTCGGCAATCCCGAGGGCGAGTACGGCGGGACCCGGCACAACGTCGGTGCCGACGCGGTGCGCGCCTTCGCCCGCCGCGAACACGCTGACCTCGCGCGCAACAAGCGCGCCCGCTGCGAGACGGCCGAGACCGTCGTGGCCGGCGTGCGGTTCGCCCTGGCCGTCCCGCAGAGCTACATGAACACCTCCGGCGGACCGGCGCAGCAGGCGGCGAACTGGTTCAAGGTCCCCGTCGAGCGCACCATCGTCCTGCACGACGACCTCGACGTGGAGCTCGGCGCTCTCAAGGTCAAGCGCGGCGGCAGCCCGGCGGGCCACAATGGCCTCAAGGACCTCGATCGGGCGTTCGGCAGCCGCGACTACCTGCGGGTGCGGATCGGCATCGGGCGGCCCCCGGGGCGGATGCCGGGCAAGGACTTCGTGCTCCGTCGGTTCTCGCCGGCGGAACGCGAAACCGTCGACGTCACGCTGGAAGAAGCCGGTGACGCGGTCGTGATGTTGGCCACCCAGGGCCTCGAGGCCACCCAGAACCGCTATCACGGGGCACGCTGACCCCGTCGCGAGGAGACGGTCGTGAAGCAGAGGCTGCAGCAGATCCGGATGGCGTGGGGTCAGCTGAAGGAGATCGACCCCAAGGCGCCGGCGATGATCGCGGCCGGCGCGCTGGCCGGGTTGCTCATCGGTGCCCTGCTCGGTCTGCTCGTCAACGAGTGGGTAGCGATCCCGGTCGCGCTGCTGTTCGCGTTCATGGGCGCGATGATGGTGTTCAACCGCCGCCTGCAGAAGGCGCAGTTCTCCGCCATCGAGGGCCACCCCGGCGCCGCAGCCGCCGTGCTCCAGCAGATGCGGGGGCAGTGGTTCGTCTCACCGGCAGTGGCCGTCAACGCCAAGCAGGACCTCGTCCACCGCGTCGTCGGACGCTGCGGCATCGTGCTGGTCGCCGAGGGGTCCTCCCCACAGCGGGTGAAGGCGTTGCTGGCCAAGGAGAAGAAGCGGATCGGCCGCGTCGCCGGCGAGGTGCCGGTGCACACGGTCCTCGTCGGCGACGGCCGCGGGGACACGGTCACGCTGAACAAGCTGCAGTTCACCATGAACAAGTTCAACCGCGAGCTGTCCAAGACCGAGGTGCCCAAGCTCGAGCGCCGCCTCAAGCCGCTGGATCGCACGGCGCCCATCCCGCAGGGCATCGATCCCAACATGGCCCGCCGCCCCCGCCCGAAGCCCCGCTAGGTCCGCGACGTCCCGGGTCGGTCGGCACACTGGCCGGCCGAGGCAATGCCCCTCTCGACGAGGTCGACCGCCCGTGAGCGCTCCCAGCAGCATCGACGACGTCCTCGATCCCGGCATCGCGGCCGGCCCACTCGCCGCCGCCCTGCGGCCCGGCCGGGCCGAATGGCCCGAGGAGCTCGAGGATCCCGACGAGCTGGTCTGTGCCCCCCCGGTCCGCCCCTACGTGCTGAGCCTGCTGGCCGAGCGCGCCACCCCGCTGCTCGTGCTCACGCCGCGGACCTCCGACGCCGAGGCCGTCGCCGACGGTGTGGCGGCCTACCTCGGGGAGGACCGGGTCGCGGTCTTCCCGGCGTGGGAGACGCTGCCGCACGAGCGGTTGTCCCCGCAGCCGCGGACCGTCGGTCGCCGGTTGGCGGTGCTCGACCGGCTCTGCCACCCGGAGGGACACGATCAGCTGCTGCAGGTCATCGTGGCCCCGGTCCGGGCCGCCGTGCAGCCGATGGACCCGGCACTGACCGGGCAACGCCCGATCGAGTTGACCTCGAGGTGGGACGGGTTCGACCGGCTCGTCGAGGGGCTCGCCGGACTGGGCTACAGCCGCACCAGCCAGGTCGAGTCGCGGGGCGAGTTCGCCGTCCGCGGCGGCATCGTCGACGTGTTCCCCACCGGCGCCGACCATGCGGTCCGGGTCGAGTTCTGGGGCGACGACGTCGAGTCGTTGCGTCAGTTCGGGGTCGCCGACCAGCGTTCGACCGAGCCCGTCGAGCGGGTCGTGGTCGACCCGGCCCGCGAGCTTGTCCTCGACGACGAGCTCCGCGAGACCGCCCGCGCGCGGATCCGCGACTGGCCGGAGCTCACCGAGCCGTTGGAGCGTCTCGCCGAAGGCCAGACGTTCGAGGGTGCCGAGGCGCTCGTGCTGCTGTTGCGTGACGAGCCAGCGCTGCTGAGCGACTTCCTGCCGGGGGACGCTGGCATGGTGCTCGTGGACCCGTTGCTCCTGCAGGACCGGGCCAACAAGCTGCGGGAGGAGGCCGAGGTCCTGGCCGAGACGGCTTGGCGCACCGCCGCGTTCGCGGCCGCGGGCGGCGACGCCGAAGCCGCCGGCGCAGGGTCGCCGCTGCAGGGCACCAACTTCGCCACGCCCGAGCAGCTGCTCGCCCGCAGTCCCCAGCAGGTGTGGCGGCTGACCCCCTTCGGCAAGGCCGGCGGCACCCGTCTGCCGGGCGCGGCCTGGGACTCCTTCCGCGGCGACGTCGTCACCCTCGCCGAACGTGCCAACACGCTGCTGCGCGAGGGCAAGCGCGTCGTCATCGCCGTCGACGCCGACGGGCCGGCGCGCCGGATCGGCGACGTCCTCGGCGAGCAGGGAGTGCCGGCGACGATCGTGCCGGCGCTCGCGCCGACGGCCGAGGGCCACCGGGTCGAGGTCACGGTCAGCCGCCTGCGCGCAGGGTTTCACGCCGACGAACTCGGTATCGCGATCCTCGGGACGTGGGACGTGTTCGGCCCCCGCCGGCGCCGTGCAAGTCGCCGGCTGGGCACGCGCACCAGCGCCGCGGACGCCGTGCTGCAACTGCGCGAGGGCGACCCGGTGGTGCACCGCACCCATGGCGTCGGCCGCTACCGGGGCATGGTCACACGCGAGTTCCCTGCCCCGAACGGCACCGTGGCGAAGCGCGACTACGTCCTGCTGGAGTACGCGGACGGCGACACCCTCTACGTGCCCTCCGACCAGGTCGATGCCGTCACGCGCTACCAGGGTGGCGAGACGCCCAGCGTGATGTCGCTCGGCGGCGCCCAGTGGGAGCGGGCGAAGAACCGGGTCCGCAAGGCCGTCCGCGACATCGCCGCGGACCTGATCCGGTTGTACGCGGCCCGCATGCATGCGCCCGGTCACGCCTTCACCTCCGACGGGGCGATGCAGGCCGAACTCGAGGACGCGTTCGCCCACGTCGAGACCGTCGACCAGTTGACCACCATCGACGAGATCAAGCGGGACATGGAGGCGCCGGTCCCGATGGACCGGCTGCTGGCCGGCGACGTCGGCTTCGGCAAGACCGAGGTGGCCGTACGAGCCGCGGGGAAGGCCGTGTTCGACGGCAAGCAGGTGGCGGTGCTGGTACCGACCACGATCCTGGCCCAGCAGCACTTCGAGACCTTCAAGGAGCGTTTCTCGGGCTTCCCGGTCGAGGTCGAGGCCTACAGCCGCTTCACGTCCACCAAGGACCGCAAGCGCATCCTCGACGGCCTCGCGGCCGGCACCGTCGACATCGTGGTCGGCACCCATGCGCTGCTCGGCAAGTCGGTGCAGTGGAAGGACCTCGGACTGGTCGTGGTCGACGAGGAGCAGCGGTTCGGCGTGTCGCAGAAGGAGCGCCTCAAGCAGCTGCGCACCTCGGTGGACGTGCTGTCGATGTCGGCCACGCCGATCCCGCGGACGCTCGAGATGGCCGTCTCCGGTCTCCGCGACCTCTCGGTCATCGAGACGCCCCCCGAGGATCGTCAACCGGTCATGACCGTGGTCAGCGAGTACGACGAGGCCCAGATCGCGCTGGCGATCCGACGCGAGCTGCTGCGCGATGGCCAGGTGTTCTACGTCCACAACCAGGTCGACTCGATCCACCGGGTCGCCGCCGGCATCGCGGAGATGGTGCCCGATGCCCGTGTCGAGGTCGCGCACGGGCAGATGGACGAGCGCCAGCTCGAACGCGTGATGGTGCGGTTCTGGGAGCGCGAGTTCGACGTCCTCGTCTGCACGACGATCATCGAGTCCGGCCTCGACATCCCGAACGCCAACACGCTGATCATCGAGCGGGCCGACCTGCTCGGCCTGTCGCAGCTGCACCAGCTACGGGGCCGGGTCGGGCGTTCCTCCGAGCGCGGATACGCCTACTTCCTCTATCCCGAGGGGGCGTCGATGACCGAGCCGGCCTACGAGCGGCTCAAGACCATCGCCGAGCACACCCGGCTCGGATCCGGCCTCGCCATCGCCATGCGCGACCTCGAGATCCGGGGGGCCGGCAACGTCGTCGGGGCCGAGCAGTCCGGCCAGGTCGCCGCCGTCGGCTTCGAGATGTACTCCCAGCTGCTCAAGGAGGAGGTCGCCGACCTGTCGGGCGAGCCGATCGAGGAGGAGGTCGACATCAAGCTCGAACTCCCCGTGGACGCCCACCTGCCGCACGACTACGTCGAGGACGAGCGACAGCGGCTCGAGTTGTACAAGCGCATCTCGGCGATCCGGGACGCGGGTGGGGTCCGCGACGTCAAGGCCGAGCTCGCCGACCGGTTCGGGCCGCTGCCCGGCGCGGCCGAACGCCTGCTCTCGCTGGCGGCGCTGAAGGCGGCACTGCGGCGCTGGCGGATCCACGAGGTCACCCTCACCGCCTCCGGTCGGCTGCGCGTCGCGCCGATGGACCTCACCGATTCGCAACTGGTGCGGGTCGAGCGTCTGCACCGGGGTTTCCGCTACCAGCGTGAGCAGCTCGTCCTCCAGATCCCCGTGCCGTCGCCCCGGCCGCCCGACCTGATCGCGTGGGTCGCCGCGACGCTGCGTGACCTGGTGGCGCCGCCGCCGAAGCGGCGCTGACCGGTCAGTCGTTGGCCGGTTCGTCCGCCGGATCCGCGGTCACCGGGTCTTCGTCGAGTTCGTGCCCGAGGGTCTCCGGCAGGGCGAGGAACGCCGTGGCGACGAGGGCGACCACGATGCCGATGGCGATCGAGGCGTTGCTGAAGCCGCCCGTGAGGTCGGCGAGCACGCCGAACGACAGCAGCCCCAGCACGGCGCCGAGCACCCCCGACATGGTGATCCAGCCGGCGACCGTGGCACGGAACGAGGTCGAGGCGATCTCGGCGGCCAGCGCCCCGGTCGGGGGAGCGAAGCCACTGCTGAACGCGATCGCCAGCAGGTAACCGACGGTCAGCGACGGGACCCCGCCGGCGTACGCCAGTGCGATCGACAACCCCGTCGCCGCCATCATCAGGGCGGCCGTGACGCGGCGGCCGATGCGGTCCGCTCCGGCCCGCCCCAGCAGGATGCCGACGAGCCCGGCGGGGCCGGCGCCCAGCACCAGCATCGAGATGAACAACGGCGAGGCGTTCAACACCCCCTCGCCATAGACGAACAGGTAGGTGAAGCCGGGTCCGGTGGCGACCGCGATCCCGCCGGTCGTCAGGGCCAGGAGCGCGACGGGACGCACCAGCTGCCGCGGGACCGATCCGGGAAGACCCTGTGCGTGGGCGGCGCTCTGCGCGATGCGGGGCTCGCGCACCTTGCGGGCCAGCAGCGGCAACAGCAGCAGGGGGACGACCGCGAAGGCGGTCACCACACGAAACGACGGTTCGCCGGGCAGCGCACCGCGGGTGATCGACACGACACCGGCGCCGAGCCCGTAGGCGGCGGTGATCAGGGCGATCGCCGCCGAACGGTCCCGTGAGGTCGTCTCCTCGGCGGCGACCACGCCGGCGAGGGCGTTGACCGTGGACAGGGCCGGCCGCGCGAGCGCGACCAGGGCCACGTACCACCAGAACCCGGGCGCCAGCGCGGCCGCGGAGGTGAGGAACAACCCGATGGCCGCGAGCGTCAGCAGCAGACTGCGGCGCCCGAACCGGTCGGCGAGGGCGGCGATCGGCAGGCTGGCCAGCGACGCGACCCGCACCAGCGCCAGGGCGACGCCGACGGTGGTCGCCGGCAGACCGATCTGCGCGGCGACGTCGTCGCCGACGCCGACCTCCCCGAATGCGGCCGCGACGTCGCCGATGACGGCCGTCACACTGAACTGCGCGACCCCGGCGGCGACGGACAGCGCCGACACGGTCAGCACCGGCGCCGTCAGCCAGGCGGGACGGCGCCCCTCACGGGGCCCGGGTTCGTGGCCGTCGCGGGGAGCGGCTTCGGACACGACGCTCCTCACGACGGACGGGGCGCGAACCTATCCCCCACGGGGCGCAGGGGTGCAGGTGGGCGCCTCGGCCGCTAGTCTGCCTTTTGTTGCGAGATATTCGCAGTTCTGCCGCCCGGCAAGGAACCGACGTGCATGCACCCGATGGCTTCCTGACGCTTCCGGCCGCCGTCGGCACGGGCCTGATCAGCGCCGGCGCGGTCGGTGCCGCCCTGCGACAGTCCCGCGAACAACTCGGCGAGCAGCAGGTCCCGCTGGCCGGCCTGACCGCCGCCTTCGTCTTCGCGGCCCAGATGGTCAACTTCCCGGTGGCGGCCGGTACGACCGGTCATCTGCTCGGCGGCGCGCTGGCGGCGGTCCTGCTCGGACCGTGGGTCGGCATGCTTGTGGTGACGGTCGTCGTCGTGGTGCAGGCGCTGGTCTTCGCCGACGGCGGGCTGTCCGCCCTCGGCTACAACGTGCTCAACATGGCCGTGGTGACCTCACTCGGCGGCTGGGGCGTGTTCCGGCTCGGTCGGCGACTGCTGCCGGCCACGCGCACCGGCGTCGCCGTGGCGGCCGGTGTCGCCGGGTTCGCCGCGGTCGTGCTCTCCGCGGTCGCCTTCAGCCTGCAGTGGCTCGTCGGCGCGAGTGCGCCCGTTCCCTTCGACCGGGTCTTCGTCGCGATGGTGGGCGTCCACCTGCTCATCGGTGTGGGCGAGGGGGTCATCACCGGCCTCACGGTCGCCGCGGTGCTGCGGACCCGGGCCGACCTCGTCGCCGGTGCCAGCGACCTGCGGGTCGGCGCCGCTGCCGGGCCCGGCCTGCGCCGCTTCGTGTTGGGCGGCGTGGCCGTCTCGCTGCTGGTCGCCGCCGGTGTGGCCCAGTTCGCCGTCGACGACCCCGATGGTCTCGAGCGGGTCGCCGAGGACACCGGCTTCGCGGCCGCAGAGCGTGAGCACGCGCTGGCCAACAGCATCTTCGCCGACTACGCGACCGCGGGGGTGGCGAACGAGTCGACGAGCCTGGCGGTCGCGGGGATCGCGGGCACGGTGCTCACCCTCGCCATCGGTGGTGGCCTGTTCTCGGCCGTGCGCGGTCGCGCGCCGGGGGCCGGCCGGCCACGGCGCCACCCTGTCGGCGGCTAGGAGATGGGGGCCGGGCACGCGCATGCGCTGTACGTGCACGAGCACTCACCCGTGCACGCACTGCCTCCGCACGTCAAGGTCGTCGCCGCCTTCGGAACCGTCGTCACCATCGCCGTGACCCCGGCGCCCGCCTGGCCGGTCTTCGCCGTCGCGGCCGTCGTGCTCGGCGGCGTGGCCGTGCTCGCGCGGGTGCCCCTGCGGTTCGTCGCGACGCGGTTGCTGGTCGTGGTGCCGTTCCTCCTGGTGGCCGTGATGGTGCCCTTCGTCGCCTCGGGGTCCCGGGTGACCGTGCTCGGACTGGAGGTGTCGCGCGCGGGCATCGTCGCCGGCTTCGGCATCGCCTCGCGCGCCGTCCTCGGCGCGACCGCCTCGATTCTGCTGGCCGCCACCACGGAGGTCCCCCGGCTGCTTCGCGCGCTGGAGCGGCTACGGGTCCCACCGGTGCTGACCCAGATCGCCACGTTCATGGTGCGCTACCTCGAGGTGGTCGCCGGCGAACTGGGTCGCATGCGCACGGCCATGGTCGCGCGGGGGCACGATCCGCGCTGGCTGTGGCAGGCCCGGCCGGTCGCCGCCGCATCGGGCGCCTTGTTCGTCCGCAGCTACGAGCGCGGCGAGCGGGTGTACGCCGCGATGCTGGCGCGGGGGTACGCGGGCACCATGCCCGACCTCCACGACGAGGAGCCGGTCGCCGCCGTCACCTGGAGCGTCGCACTCGCCCTGCCGGCCGTGGTGGCCTGCACCCTGCTGCTGTGGTGGCTGCGTCCGTGAGCGCCCCCTCCGAGTTCGAGATCTCCGCGGGGGGCGGTCCGCCCGCCGGGCTGGTGCTGCGTGGCCTGCGGTACGCCTATCCCGACGGGACCGAGGCGTTGTCCGGCCTCGACCTGGCCGTGGCACCGGGGGAGCGGGTGGCGGTGCTGGGCCCCAACGGCGCGGGGAAGACCACGCTCGCCCTGCACTGCAACGGGCTGCTGCGCGCCGCCGAGGGCAGCGTCCAGGTCGGCGAGGTCGAGCTCGCCGACCCGACGCTGACCGAGATCCGCCGCCAGGTCGGCTTCGTGTTCCAGGATCCCGACGACCAACTGTTCCTCGGCACCGTGCGTGAGGATGTCGCCTTCGGGCCGGCCAACCTCGGCCTGCGGGGGGAGGTCCTCCGGGACCGGGTCCAGGACGCCCTGCACGCGGTCGAGGCCGAGCATCTCGCCGCCCGCGCGCCGCACCACCTGTCCGGAGGCGAGCGACGGCGGGTGGCGCTCGCGACGGTGCTGGCGATGCGACCACGGCTCCTCGTCCTCGACGAGCCCACCTCCAACCTCGATCCGGCCGGCCGCCGCGAGCTCCACGACGTCCTGGTCCGGCTGCCCGTCACCCAGCTGGTGGTGACCCACGACCTGCCGTTCGCCCTCGAACTGTGCCCACGCGCGGTCGTGGTCAGTGGTGGCCGGGTCGTCGCCGACGGGTCGACCGCCGACCTGTTGGCCGACGAGGGCCTGCTGCGGGCCAACCGCCTGGAGCTACCGTTCGGGTTCGATCCCCGGTCGGTGGTCCCGCCGCGCTGACCCCGGCCCGACACGAAGGGCCCGCGTGCGTCTGGTCACCTGGAACGTCAACTCGCTCAAGGCCCGCATGCCCCGCGTGTTCGAGTTGCTGGACGCCCACGATCCCGACGTGGTCTGCCTGCAGGAGACCAAGTGCGCCGCCGAAGCCTTCCCCCACCTCGAGTTCGCCATGGCCGGCTACCACGCCGTCGAGCACTCGGCCGGTCGCTGGAACGGCGTCGCGTTGCTCGTCCGCGACGACCTCGAGGTGGACCAGGTCGTTCGGGGACTGGTCGGTGAACCCGACGTCGCCGAGGCCCGGTGGATCGAGGCGCGCGTCGGTGGGGTACAGGTCGTGAGCGCCTACGTGGTCAACGGCCGGCGCCCCGATCATCCGATGTTCGCCGCGAAGCTGGCCTTCTTCGACGCGATCCGGGATCGTGCGCGGTCACTGGTGGCCGGCGGCCCGACCGTGATCGCCGGCGACCTCAACGTCACCCGCGACGACCGTGACGTGTGGGATCCCGCCGCCTTCCTCGGTGCGACGCACGTCACGCCCGAGGAGCGGGCCCACTTCGAATCGGTGCTGGCCGTCGGCCTCGTCGACGCCTACCGCGAGGTCGAACCCGACGGTACGGGGTTCACGTGGTGGGACTACCGCATGGGTGCGTTGCACAAGAACCTCGGGATGCGGCTGGACTATGCGTTGGTCAGCTCCCACCTCGCCGTCCGCAACGTCGTGGTGGACCGCACCTTCCGCAAGAACAACCAGGCGGGTGACAAGCCCTCGGACCACGCGCCGCTGCTCGTCGACGTCGAACGTCACTAGGGTCCCCCCGACGGTCGAGGGAGGAGGACCACATGCCCGGGGACTGCCTGTTCTGCAGCATCGTGGCCGGTGACGTGCCGGCGGATCGCATCGCCGAGGCGGAGGGCGTGATCGCCGTCCGCGACATCTCGCCGCGAGCGCCGGTGCACGTGTTGGTCGTGCCCGAACGGCACGTCGGCTCGGCGCACGAACTGGGCGACGACGACGCCGCGCTGCTGGCCGACTGCTTCGCGCTGGCGCGCCGGGTCGCGACCGCCGAGGGCATCGCCGAGGGCTACCGCATCACCACCAACGTCGGTGAGCGTGGTGGGCAGAGCATCGCCCACCTGCACTTCCACGTCATCGGCGGCCGGCAGCTGGGCCACATCGACTCCGGTTCGCCCGAGGCGCCC
>NZ_JBGUAY010000013.1 GCF_041821025.1 Egicoccus sp. AB-alg6-2
CGCGGCTGCTCATGGTGGTCACCTCGCTCCTCGTGCTCTGCATGATTGTGCCGGCCACTGCCGATCACAGAGGGTCGCACTGCCGGAGGAATGTGTGTCCGCGCGTTGACACGGAAAACCACCGCGTGGAAATCGGCGTTGTATCGCGCGATTTGACGCAGACCAGGGGCGATGAGGTAAGCACCGTCACGAATCCGTGTGAATACGCGGCTGCCGAGGAGTCGTGGGATCCGTACGTTGATCAGATCGATTCTTCGTACTTCGAGTCCGGTGCCCGGTGGTATCGAGTGGATTGCACGGGCGGCGGATTCGTCTACCGCTGGTACGTGCCCGGGGAGAACGAGGGCGTCGGTCCGCAGGCATTGCTGCGCGAAGTCATCCAGACCGCGTTCGGGTCAGTCGATGCGGGAGTGGGGACGTTGCGGCTGGCGCCGGCGGATCCAGCGCCGCACATCACGGGGTTGCCCTCGTGGCTGGCGATCGAACCGGGGGACTGGGTCTCGAGATCGGCGACGGTCTCGGCGGGTTCGATCTCGGTGACGGCGACGCTCGAGCCGCAGCGGGTCGAGTGGACGCTCGGCGACGGGGGGACCCATGTGTGTGACGGACCCGGGGTGATCTATGACACCTCGCTCCCGTACGAGGCGCAGTCGACGGATTGCTCGTACACGTATGGGGTCGCGTCGACCCTGGAGGATCCGGACGGCACGTACCCGGTGTCCGCACACATCGTCTACGGCGCGTCCTTCGTGGTGGAGTCGCCGCTACCGGAGCTCAACGGCGAGTTCGACCTCGGTGAACTCGCAGGGCCGCCCACGACCGAGGACATCGCGGTGCGCCAGATCCAAGCCGTACGTACCAGCCGCAGCTGATCCACCCGCCGACCCACACGGACGCGCTGGTGAGGCCGGCAAACGCGGACCGGCATCGGAATGTGTGCGTTCTGGCGCGCATATGTAGGTGGTTGGACGCACGCATCGGCGAAATGGTGGCCGGGTTACTGGACGCAGAACTCGTTGCCTTCAGGGTCGGCCATGGTGGTGTGGGTGGAGCTGGGTTCGTCGACGCGGTACAGCTCGCGGGCGCCGAGTTCGGTGAGTCGCGCCACCTCGGCGTCGATGTTGTCCGTGCCGACGTTCAGGTCGAGGTGCACCCGGTTCTTGACCGTTTTTCCCTCGGGAACGGCGAGGAACAGCAGGCGGCGGGGCGCCGGATCCTCGAACGGGCCGACGTCGGCATCGGCCGGGTGGCGGATCGCCGACCCGGTGCGCCAAAACAGCGTCCCGTCGATCTCGACGACGTCCTCCTCCGTCACGACCCCATCGTCGAGCAACCGGCGGATCATCGTGTCGTCCGCCTCGAGCTCGTAGTGCAACGCGGCCGCCCAGAATCTGGCCTGGGCATGCGGGTCGTTCGCGTCGAAGGTGACCTGGAAGCCGATCGGCGTGGTCATGCCGCCTCCTCCCGCGGGTTTCCGACCTGCGCGTACAGGTCCCGGATGAACGCCATCTCGGCCGCGTGGTGGATCAGCTCACGGTTGACCCACCAGACGATGTCGAGCAACGGCAGGTTCGGGTCCAGCCCCCAGGGCATCTGGCTCCGCCCGACCGTGTCGAGGTCCTCGTCGTCCATCCGGCCCAGCGTCGCCCGCCAGCGACCGAGGCCGTCGAAGAGAAAGGCGACGCCCTCGGCGGCGGTACCCGGCCACTGGGTGCACAGCCCCTGCGGTGTCAGATCGTGGTCGCCGTCGGTGTAGTCCGAGCGCAGCAGCCCCATCTCGGCCAGGTGACCACCCAGCCACGCCAAGGTGCGGACCGTGCCGACGGGGTCGCGTTCGTCCTCGCGATCCCGCCGCCAGCCGCCGTCGATCGGGCGCACCGTCCATGCGCGCGGACCCGGTTCCCATCGCCACTCGTGGTCGTCGACGCCCGTCAGACGTTCCCGGAGCGCCTCGATGGAGGTGTCGAACTGCGCCAGCAGCGGCGCCAGACGAGCGGGCGTGTCCATGGACCGTCCTCCGAGGGGGTGCGCGGGACCTAGGGGTACCGTGCCGGAAACGCTACGAGGCGACGCGGACCATCGTGGTCCGGAAACGATCAGGGCCCGAGGACCGCATGAGTCAGCTGCCGCCACCGCCACCTCCGCCGGCGGAACACAACCCTCGTGACACGCTGACGAGTGAAGAGGTGCGCGCCATCGACGCGCTCGCCCAGGCGGCCCGCGCGGACAGCAAGTCGGACCTGTGGGCGTTCGCGTTCGACGGGCCACTGCGGTCGCAGGAGGCGCTGATCGCCACCATGCGGCTCGTTGGCCGCCAACACCTCGACCTCGAGGATGCCGCCATCGTCACCCGCGTCGGCACCAAGGTGCGCATCACCCAGACGCGGGACGTCACGCCGCGGACCGGAGCGATGGGCGGCGCCTGGCTCGGCATCCTGGCCGGGCTCTTCCTGGGCCCCGGTGGACCGCTGATCGGCGGTGCACTCGGTGCCGCGGCCGGTGGCCTGTTCGGCAAGTTGCGCGACTACGGCATCGACGACGACCAGATGCGTGCCATGGGTGAGGAATTGAGCGACGGTCAGTCGGCGCTGTTCCTGCTCGTGCGGGACTGCCACCGAGCCCGTGCCCTTCACGAGGTCTCACGCTTCCCCGGGCGGCTGCTGGCGACGACCGCCGACGAGGAGCTCGCGGGCGCCGTCCGGGAGCGGTTGACGAACGATCCGTGGGACTGACGTGACGCCCTCGTCGCCCGTCGCAGCCGACACGGTGGCGATGGCCCGCACCCGTTGGCTCGACGACCCCGTCGAGTCCGGACCGGCGGCCGGCTTCGGGGTCTACCTCCACGTGCCGTTCTGCCACCACCGGTGCGGTTACTGCGACTTCGCCACCGCCGCGGTCGGCGACCGGCGGGATTCCACGGCGCTGTTCGAACGCTACGTCTCTGCGCTCCGCACGGACCTGGCCCGTCAGGTCGCCGCCGGCCGCCGGGCCCTCGCACCGACTACCGCACGGGAGCACACTTCGGACGCCTGGCCCGCCGTCACGTCCATCTTCCTGGGCGGGGGCACCCCGACGATGCTCCCGCCGAAGCTCTGCGCGGCGGTCGTGCGCGCCGTCTTCGACGAGCTCGACGTCGCCGACGACGCCGAGGTGAGCGTCGAGTGCAATCCGGAGACGGCCAGCGAAGCCCTCTTCGCCGCACTCGTCGACGCCGGGGTCACCCGGATCTCCATGGGCGCCCAGTCCTTCACCCCGTCGGTCCTCGCCACCCTCGAACGCGGCCACTCGGCCGAGCGCCCGGTCGCCGCCGTCCGCCAGGCTCGGACCGCAGGGATCGGTGAGATCAACCTCGACCTCATCTTCGGCACGCCCGGCGAGACCGACGACGACTGGCGCGACACGCTGCACGCGGTGCTCGCCGCCGGCACGGACCACGTGTCGGCCTACGCGTTGACCATCCACGACAGCACCCCGTTCGGGCGCGCCATCGACCGCGGCGTCATGCCGGGACCCGACGACGACGTCCAGGCCGACCGGTTCGCGATCGCCCGCGACATCCTCGGTGCCGGCGGCTTCGAGCACTACGAGGTCTCCAACTGGGCGTTGGGGTCGGCCCGTCGCAGCCGGCACAACCTGCTCTATTGGCGGCACGGCGACTACCTCGCGGTCGGCGTCGGTGCGCACGGCCACCTCGCCGGCCGCCGGTGGTGGACCACCCGCTCGACGGCGCGCTACCTCACCGCCGTCGAGGAGGGCCGCAGTCCCGTCACTGGATCCGAAGAACTCGACCGCGACCAGCGGGCGCACGAACGCCTGCTGCTCGGTCTGCGGGTTCGGGAGGGGTTGCATCCCGCGGACGTGCCGCCGCTCGACCCGTTGGCCCTCGAGGATGCACTGGACGCCGGGCTGGTCACCACCGCCTGCGGCCGGTTGCAGTGCACCGAGCAGGGCTGGTTCCTCCTCGACGAAGCGGTCGGCCGCCTTCTGCCGTGAGCCGCCCGCGACGACGCTGGCGCAGCGGCGGTCTACATGCCGAGGCGACGACGGACGTCGGCGGACTGCCGCCGGGACACCGGGACCCGGGAGCGGTCGGCCATGACCAACTCGAGCGCGCCGCCCACGGACGGCAGCACCTCGCGGACATGGCGCAGGTTCACGAGGTAGGAGCGATGCGTGCGGCAGAAGTCGCGCGACAACCGGCGCTCGAGGTCCTGCAGGGTGAACGAGGCCAGCAGCGTCGTGTCTGCGGTGCGCAGTTCCGCGTAGCCCCGCCGTGCGTGGGCGAACAACACCTGGCGCTCGTCGACCAGGATGACGCGGTCACCCTTGTGCACCGGGATCCGGGCGGCGACCGGTTCCCGCGTGCTCGTCGTGTGCTCGTGCTCGGGCGTCGATGCCGGCCACTCCGTCCGTGTCGGTGCCGCGGGGCGGTGCTCGAGGGCACGCTCGAGGGCCCGGTGCAGCCGTTCGCCGTCGAAGGGCTTGACCAGGTAGTCGACCGCCTCGAGTTCGAAGGCGGCGACCGCGTGCTCGGGATAGGCCGTGGTGAAGATGACCGCCGGCGAGCGCGGCTGGCCGCGGAGGGCGTGCGCGAGTTCGAGCCCTCCCATGCCCGGCATGCGGACGTCGAGGAAGACGACGTCGTAGTCGATGGAGCCGAGCAGCGCCTGGGCCTCCTCGGCGGTCGCCGCTTCGCCGACCACGGTGACGCCCTGTACTTCGGAGAGCAGGAAGCGCAGTTCGTCCCGGGCCGGCGACTCGTCGTCGACGAGGAGGCATCGCGCCGGCTCGGTCGCCGTGTCCATGGTGGTCACCGAAAGCTCCTGGCTCATCGAAGAGGGATGCGCAGCCGCACGTCGGTCCCGTCGGCCGGTCGCGACCGGACGGTCAGTTCGTAGCGGTCACCGAACAGCAGGGCCAGTCGCTCGTCGATGTTGCGCAGCCCGACACCGCCCCGACGCAGCGGGGGCACGTCATCGAGGTGGCCTGGCGCCGCCACGGCTCCGTCCGGCGTCGATCCCTCACGCAGGCGCCGCAGCGTCGCGGCGTCCATACCGACGCCGTCGTCGCGCACGAGGATGTCGAGGGAACTCGCCAGCGGATCGACGCGCGCCCGCAGCGTCACGGTCCCACGGCCGACCTTGCGACTGATGCCGTGCTTGATCGCGTTCTCGATCAGCGGCTGGATCATCAGCACCGGCACCCGGACGCCGAGGACCTGCGGGTCGACGTCGTACTCCACCCGGAGCCCGTCGCCGAACCGCGCCTGCTCGAGGGTCACGTAGGTGCGGACGAAGAAGTACTCCTGCGCGAACTCCGCGAACTGACTCCGCTGGTCGATCGCATACCGGAAGAAGTCCGCAAGGCGGAGCAGCAACTGGCGCGTCTCGGACGGATCGGTCCGGGCTTTCGAGGCGATCGTGTTGAGCACGTTGAACAGGAAGTGCGGGTTGATCTGCGCCCTCAGCACCTCCAGCTGGGTGTCGGTCGACAGGCGCGCCTGCGCCTCGAGCCTTGCCAGCTCGAGATGCAGCGAGAGGACACCGGCGACGCCCTCGACCAGTTCGAGGCGCGGAGGTGTCGGCGTCTGCCGGTAGACCGTCACGGTGCCGACGACCTCGTCCGCGACCACCAGGGGGGCGAAGGCCGCCGATCCCAGCGGGCAGGCGGGCTCCCGACAGTTCACGTCGGTCGACACGGCCGCCCGCCCGGTCCGCATGACGCGTTCGCGTTCCGGCGCCCACAGCTCCGATCCCGGCGTGTGGTGGTCCGCTCCGGGTCCGGCGAAGGCCAGCATCCGTTCCCGGTCGGTGATGGCGACCGCGTCACCACCCAGCAGCGGCCGCAGGAGGTCGACGGTGCGCTCAGCCGCCTCGAGGGTCAGTCCCTGCCGCAGGGCCCCCGGCCCCGCACCCAGACGCGCGAGCGAGCCGACGTCGCCGTCGTCGCCACGCCGCCGGCGACGCTGCCGCGGACCGCGCAACACCGACGGGTAGCCCAGGATCACGAGGTTGGTGACGGCCAGCCCGACGATCAGCGTCGTCGTCGTCGGCAGGGGAGGAGCGACGATGAGCTGGCTGGCGACCCACACCAGCAGCCACGCCAGGCTGACCATGCCCATGAGCGGGCCGACGCCGCGGGTCATGCGTCGCGCCCCTGTCGTGCGGCCATCCTGGCGAAGCGTTCGACCTGGCGGTCGGCGGCGGTGCCGTGCATACGCAGCCACACGCCGGTGATGCCCGGAGGCGGCCCGTCGACCCGCGACACCAGGATCGTGACCAGCGCCGCGGCCGGTGCGGCCATCAGCGTGGGCGCCAGCAGCAGCGAGCCGAGGTCGTCGCTGTCGCCACCACGGAGCAGGCCGACCGCGAGCGATCCGATGACGACGAGGGTGCCGAGGGACATGCCCGCGATCGCGCCACGCGCGGAGACGCCGCGCCACCAGATCGCCAGCAGCAGCACCGGTGTCAGCGCCGAGCCCGCGAGCGCGAACGCCCACGTGACCAGCAACGCGACGACCGACGGAAAGCTCGACGACAACCGGGCCGGCTCCAGCGCCAACGCGACCAGGGCCGCAGCTGCGGAGGCGACCACCACCGCCAGCTGACCGGCTCGGATCGCCTGGCGCTGCGTGGCACGCGGGTTGAGGTAGCGCTCGTAGACGTCGTGGCCCCACGAGGCGGCTGCCGCCAGCAGCAGGCCGCCGATGGTGGAGATCATGGCGGCGAAGGCGGCGGTGGCGACCAGACCGAGGCCCGGTACGCCGGCATGGATGCGTCCCAGCGCCAGCAGCGCGTGCTCGGGCACGCGGAGGACGCCGTCGACGGTCAGGGCTCCGAGCCAGTCGTTGTCGGCGGCATGCTCGGCGATGGTGACCCGGGCGGCGGTTCCGAGCAGCACGGCCAGCGCGTAGAAGGCCCCCGCGAGTCCGAGCACCCAGACGGTGGTGAATCGGGTCGAGCGGCCCGTCGGCGACGTGAAGTAGCGGTTCATGATGTGCGGCAACCCGGCCGTGCCGAGCATCAGGGTGGTGAGCAGTGCGAACTGGCCGAGGCCGCCGTAGCGGGCGCCGGGTGTGCCGAAGACGGCCTCACGGTCCGGGCGTAGCCGGTCGGGGACCGTGGTCAGTTCCGCGCCGTCGTTGGCCGGCACCTGCAGGGGGACGGCGGACGCCTCCTCGACCGCGCCGGGATAGGAGAACCCCGACGACAGCACCAACGTCGCCAACCAGGACAGCACGACCAGCAGGAGGACGAACTGCAGCGCCTGGTTCCAGGTCGTGCCCCGCATCCCGCCGATGACGACCAGGGCGGCGATGAGCGCCGCCGACACGACGACGCCCGTCGCGTAGGGCGACAGGCCGCCGAAGCCACGCCCGACCAGCAACTCCCAGGTAATGCCCGAACCCACCGCCTGCGGCACCAGGTAGGCGAGCACCACCAACTGCACCACGACGACGGCGGCCAGGCGGACACGTTCGGAGGCGAACCGCTCGCCGAGGAAGTCCGGGAGCGAGATGCGTCCGAACCGGCGGAGCGGTGCAGCGACGAACAGCAGGACCGGTACGAAGCCGGCGGCGAACCCGGCCGCGTACCACACCCCGTCGAGCCCGCTCGCGTACACCGCGGCCGCGACACCGAGGAACGACGCCGCGGAGAAGTAGTCGCCGCAGATGGCACAGGCGTTGGTCATCGTCCCGACGCGTCGGCCGGCGAGGTAGAAGTCGAGGGTCGTCGCCCGGCCGCGGGCTCGTGCGGTGACGCTGACGAGCGTGCCGATGGTCGCGAGCACGAGCAGCAACGCGAAGGTCTGCGCGCTCACGGGCCGTCCTCGGCGTCGCCGTGATCGCCGGCGCGGCCGAGCATGCGGTCTTCGCTGCTGTCGGCCAGTGTGGCCGCGGCGAGGCCGAGTCCGACGAAGAACACGTACAGGCCGACCCCGGCCATCAGAAAGCTCGGGCTCATGCCACCGACGACCCGTGCGTCGATCCACCATCCTGACGACACCGTGAGCACCGGGATCGCGAAGGTCACGAGCAGGAAGAGCAGGCAGTACCCGACGGCGATCCGCCGCTGGGTGACGAACGCCGCGTCGACCTCGGCCGGCGCGTCGTACTCCTGCAGGTCGGCCAGGCCCTCGGCCGAATAGGACAGGGCGTTCTCGGGGTCCGGCTCGGCGTCCGGACGGCGTGCTGCCATCGCCGGCGAGCCTAGGTCACGTGGGTGTCCGGCCCAGCAGGTGGGTCGCCCTGGCGGCGAGCAACCCGCATCCGGCGACGAGGACGAGACCCGTCGACGGCATGCACACCTGCCAGTCGCACATGGCGTTCAGCCGCTGGAGCTGCCACAGCGGCAGGCCGATCGCCGTGACCGCCGCGATGGCGCCGTTGAGGCGTGCCAGCCCGCGGCGGGGAACCAGGCCTCCGGCGAGGCCGAGGAAGCCGGCGTAGAAGGTCCAGACACCACCGCCCTCCATGCCGGTGAAGCGCCCGGCGATGGTGTCGACCCAGGGCAGGAACGAGCCCACCAGGACGCCGATCGAGGCGACCAGCAGCAGCGGTTGACCGCGTCCGAGCGGTGGCCAACGACGGCGGCTCGCCGTCGTCGATTCCCGTGCATCCGCCGACACCGGCACGTCGCTCCCTTCCTCGTCCGCTGGCAGGTCTACGTCGCCGGTCGGGCGTGCGAAAGCGGCGATGACCGAGCGGCAGCCCGCGGGCATCGAACGGTGCGATCCCGGTCCCGAACGGTCGGACGTCGCCGCGGGCAACCGTTCGCGGAGCCGTCGGTGCCGTTCGCCGAGCCATCGCCGCCGCCCGACCCATCCGTGCTTGTACGCGGTGATCCCGCGGCTTTGTCTCGGCGTGATGGCCGCTTGGGAGAGCGGTCGGACGTGCCGGAAATCGACTTCTCGGGAGAGGGAACACTCGTGACCGAAGATGCCAAGCGCGCCTACTGGCGCCGCAACCTGCGCCTGATGGTGGCGCTGCTCTCGATCTGGTTCGTGGTCTCGTACCTGTTCGGCATCCTGCTGGTCGAGACCTTCAACCGCATCGTCATCAACGACTTTCCGCTGGGCTTCTGGTTCGCCCAGCAGGGCTCGATCGTGGCCTTCGTGATCCTGATCGGGATCTACGCCTGGCGCATGGACAAGCTCGACGAGGAGTTCGGCGTCGCCGAGGCCCGCCACCAGCGCGGAGGTGGCCGATGAGCACCCAGTTCTGGACCTGGATCTTCGTCATCCTGACGTTCGGCACCTACATCACGATCGCGTGGCGCTCCCGCGTCAAGGACACCAAGGGCTTCTACGTCGCCGGCCAGGGGGTGCCGACGGTCGCCAACGGCGCCGCCGTCGCCGCCGACTGGATGTCGGCCGCCTCCTTCCTGTCCATGGCCGGCATCATCGCCTTCGCGGGCTACGACGGCTCGGTCTACCTAATGGGCTGGACCGGTGGGTACGTGCTGCTCGCCCTGCTGCTGGCGCCCTACCTGCGCAAGTTCGGCAAGTACACGGTCCCCGACTTCGTCGGTGACCGCTACTCCGACACGGCCCGGTTGGTCGCCGTGGTCGCGGCCATCTTCGTGTCGTTCACCTACGTCGTCGGCCAGATGCGCGGCGTCGGGGTCGTGTTCAGCCGCTTCCTCGACACGACGGTGACCGTCGGCATCATGGTCGGCATGGGGATCGTGCTCTTCTACGCCGTCCTCGGCGGCATGAAGGGCATCACCTGGACCCAGGTGGCCCAGTACTCGGTGCTGATCGTGGCCTACCTGATCCCGGCGTTCGCGATCGCGGGCCAGTTGACCGGCATCCCGATTCCCCACGTGAGCTTCGGTCGCGTCATGACCGAGCTGAATGCCATCCAGCGCGAGCTCGGCTTCGACGAATATTCGTCGCCGTTCGTGCGCAACAGCCAGCTCAACGTCTTCCTGATCACCGCATCCCTGATGATCGGCACCGCTGGGCTGCCACACGTGATCGTGCGCTTCTACACCACCCGCTCGGTTCGCGCCGCCCGCTGGTCGGCGTTCTGGGCCCTGTTCTTCATCGCCCTGCTCTACACCACCGCACCCGCCGTCGGGGTCTTCGCGAAGTACAACCTGCTGCAGACGGTCGCCGAGCAGCCGCGCGCCGACATGCCCGCGTGGTTCGACGGATGGGAGGAGACGGGGCTCCTCGAGCACACCGACCTCAACGACGACGGCATCATCCAGTACACGCCGGACGAGGCGACCAACGAACTGCGCATCGACAACGACATCATGGTGCTCGCCACCCCGGAGGTGGCCGGCCTGCCCGGGCCGGTCATCGGACTGGTCGTCGCGGGAGGGCTCGCAGCGGCCCTGTCGACCGCCTCGGGACTGCTGCTGGTGATCTCGTCCTCGGTCGCACACGACTTCTACTACCGCCGGATGCGGCCCGACGCCACCGAGAAGCAGCGGTTGCTGGTGGGACGCCTCACGATGGCCGGTGCGGTCGTGATCGCCGGGTACTTCGGCGTCAATCCGCCGGGGTTCGTCGCCGAGGTGGTCGCGCTCGCCTTCGGCCTCGCCGCCGCCAGTTTCTTCCCCACCATCGTGCTCGGCATCTTCTGGAAGCGCGCCAACGCGCCGGGCGCGGTTGCCGGCATGGCCACAGGGTTGACGTTGACCGCCGCGTACATGGTCGGGGTGCTCTACCTCGGCGTCGAACCGATCTTCGGGATCAGCCCCCAGGGCATCGGCGCCATCGGTGCGCTGATCAACTTCGCCGTGACGATCGCGGTGACGCGCGCGACGCCGCCGCCCCCGGAGCACCTGCAGCAGTTGGTGGACTCGGTGCGGTACCCGTCGGGCGTCGACGCGGTGACGCCGGAGGAGATCGGCCGATGACCGACCGCTACCCGCCTCCCGCCGACTTCGCCTCGACGGCCCTGATCACCGACGACACCATGCACGCGGCGGGCCTGCGCGACCGCGAGGGCTTCTGGGCCGCCCAGGCCGAACAACTCGACTGGTCCACGCCGTTCGAGCGTCCCTTCGAGGGCACGCTGACCGACCCACGATGGTTCGTCGGCGGCCAGCTCAACGCGTCCTACAACTGCCTCGATCGCCACGTCGAGGCGGGCCTGGGCGACCGGGTCGCCTACCACTGGGAGGGCGAGCAGGACGATCGTCGCACGATCACGTACGCCGAGTTGCTCGACGAGGTGCAACGCGCCGCGGCAATGCTCCGGGATCTCGGCGTCGAGCGCGGGGACCGCGTGGCCATCTATCTGCCGATGATCCCGGAGCTGCCCCTCACAATGCTGGCCTGCGCTCGCCTCGGGGCCGCGCACTCGGTGGTGTTCGGCGGCTTCTCCGCCACGGCGCTGCGCGACCGCATCGAGGACGCCGGCTGTCGGGTGCTCGTCACCGCCGACGGCGCCCACCGCCGCGGCGGCGTCGTGCCGCTGAAGACCAACGCCGACGAGGCGGTGGCGGGTGAGACACCCATCGAGCACGTCGTCGTCGTGCAGCGCACCGGCGCCGAC
This sequence comes from Egicoccus sp. AB-alg6-2, assembly GCF_041821025.1. Lineage (NCBI taxonomy): Bacteria > Bacillati > Actinomycetota > Nitriliruptoria > Egicoccales > Egicoccaceae > Egicoccus > Egicoccus sp. AB-alg6-2. Next base: position 11,513 of record NZ_JBGUAY010000013.1, read on the forward strand.
GTGACGCTGCAGGAGGGACGCGACCACTGGTATCACGAGATCCTGCCGCGCACGCCGGTCGACGTGCCGGCGGTGCCGGTCGACAGCGAACAGTTGCTGTTCCTGCTCTACACCTCCGGCACGACCGCCAAGCCCAAGGGGGTCATGCACACCACGGCCGGCTATCTCACCCACGTGGCGGCGACGACGCGGTGGACCTTCGACCTGCGTCCGGAGTCCGACGTGTTCTGGTGCGCCGCCGACATCGGCTGGGTCACCGGACACAGCTATATCGTCTACGGGCCGCTCGCCAACGGCGCCACGTCGGTGCTGTTCGAAGGGACCCCCGATCATCCCGGCCATGACCGGTTCTGGGACGTCGTCGAGCGCTACGGCGTGACGATCCTGTACACGGCGCCGACCGCCATCCGCTCGTTCATGAAGTGGGGTCGCGAGCACGTGGATGCCCACGACGTGTCGTCGTTGCGTCTGCTCGGCACGGTCGGCGAGCCGATCAACCCGGCGGCGTGGGAGTGGTACCGCGACGTCGTCGGCGCCGGTCGCTGCCCCGTCGTGGACACGTGGTGGCAGACCGAGACCGGGGGACAGATGATGACCCCGCTCCCGGGGTTGCATGCCGCCAAGCCCGGCTGCGCGATGCAGCCCCTGCCCGGCATCAGTGTCGAGGTGGTCGACGAGCAGGGTCGTCCGCTTCCGGGCCCGGGCGACGGCTATCTCACGGTCCAGCACCCATGGCCGGGGATGCTGCGAGGCGTGTGGGGCGACCCCCAGCGCTTCCACGACACCTACTTCTCACGGTTCGACGGCCGCTACTTCGCCGGGGACGGAGCGAGGATCGATGAAGACGGCGACATCTGGATCCTCGGACGCGTCGACGACGTCATGAACGTGGCCGGGCACCGGATCTCCACGGCCGAGGTGGAGTCCGCCCTCGTCTCGCACGACGCCGTGGCCGAGGCCGCGGTCGTGGGGCGCAGCGACGAGACCTCCGGCCAGGCCATCGCCGCGTTCGTGACCCTGCGTGGGACGGCCGAGGGTGACGCCGAACTCGAGCAGCTGCTGCGCCAGCACGTCGCCACGGTGCTCGGGCCGATCGCCAAGCCGAAGACGATCCTGTTCACGCCCGACCTGCCGAAGACCCGCTCGGGCAAGATCATGCGGCGCCTGCTGCGCGACATCGCCGAGGGACGCGACCTCGGCGACACGACGACGCTGGCCAACGCCGAGATGATGATCGAGCTCGGCGAGCGCGCCTCGGCGTCGCGCTGAGCCGGCCGTGGCGGCGCGGAAGGAGACGCCGCGTCGCCACGGCCATTCGGGGCCGAACGGTTAGACTCGGGTGTCCCCGTGTAGAGGGCTTTCGTTGCGACCTCGGATCGCCATCACCGTCTGGCGGCGTGAGCTGCCCACCTTCGTCGGCGCGCGCACGCTCCTGCACACGCTCGCCGACGAATACGTGACCAGCATCACCGAGGTCGGCGGAGCGCCGTTGCTCGTCCCGCACGTCCGTGACGAGGAGGATGCGGACGCGATCCTCGACGTCGTCGATGGGCTGGTCGTGGCCGGCGGAGGCGACGTCGACCCCGCCAGTTACGGCGCAGCGGACGCCGGCAGCAAGGACGTCGATGCCGCCGCCGACCGCAGCGAACTGGCGCTCATCCGGCGGGCCCGCGTCCGCGGACTCCCGACCCTGGCGATCTGCCGCGGCATGCAGTTGGTCGTGGTGGCCGAGGGCGGGACCCTGCACCAGGACATCTGCACGGTCGGCGGATGTCACGAGCCGATCTCCGACGATCCCGACGCGGTGCTGGCGGCGCGGCACCCGGTGCAGATCCTGCCCGACACGCGCCTCGCCGACGTGTTCGGCGCAGGGGAGCGGACCGTCAACACCATCCACCACCAGGCCGTCGCCGAGCTCCCCCCGACGCTGCGCGTCACCGCCCTCGCGCCCGACCAGGTCATCGAGGCGGTGGAGCCACGCGACGGGGACTGGCCGCTGCTCGCGGTCCAATGGCATCCCGAGAAGCTCGCCGGCGAGGACCGGCCGCTGTTCGCGGCCTTCCTCGAACTCGCCCGCCGCCACGCCGGCCGTCCTCACGTCGTGGCCGGCTGATGACCGTCCAGCCGGCCGGATCGGCCGAGGGCAACGCCGCCGCGACCGCACCCCGCCTCGACGACCTGATCCGGGCCGAGCGCGACATCGTCGACCGGCTCGCCGCGCTGGACGTCGAGGTGGACTTCGACGCCTTGTCGGTGGTCTCCAACGTCTACCGCGCGGCGTCGGCGATCCGGCGCCACATGGAACAGACGGTGTTGGGACCGGCGCAGCTGTCGTGGACCGCGTTCGTGACCCTGTGGGTGCTGTGGATCTGGGGCGAGATGGAGGCCCGGCACCTGGCGGCCGAGGCGAACGTGACCAAGGGGACGCTGACCGGGGTGCTCGACACGCTCGAGCGCCGGGAGCTGCTCGTGCGCCGCCGGCACGAGGACGACCGTCGCCTCGTCAGCGTTGCACTCACCGAAGCCGGCGAGCAGCTGATCGCCGCGGTCTATCCCGCGTTCAACGCGCAGGAGTCCCACATCGCCGCGCAGATCCCGGGCGACCAGCGCGAGACGATGGCGCACGGTCTGCGTGAGATCGTGCGGCGGCTGGGCGATTGACGCCGCGCCGCGCACCGCCGGCTTGCGCACCTGCGACCGCCCGGTACGCTTCCTCGTCTGATCGCTCGGAGCGCGCGAGCCGGCCGGGGTTGCGACAACGATCCCGAAGCCGCCGGTTTGGTGCCGCGGGAGCGCGGTTGCTAGCTTCCGCCCCTGCCCGAGCGGCACTGACAACACACGAGTTGCGCGGCAGCGCGATCAGGCCTACACTTCGTAGTCTGCTCGCACTGCCGAGTAGCACTGCCGACCGCTCGGTTGGCCGATCGCAGCAAGACGCGCTACCGTTCCGGGTCGCGTGACTGCGGTC
>NZ_JBGUAY010000014.1 GCF_041821025.1 Egicoccus sp. AB-alg6-2
GTGACTTCAGGACCAGGCAGCCCGGATCTCGTCCATCGCCGCCTCGAACGTCCGTGACGGTCGGACGCCGAAGACCTCGGGCAGCCGGCCGGTCGCGTACGAACCGCGCCACGGTGCGGCGTCGCTCACCGCGGCGGTGGCCGGAGCCTCCGGCAGGAACTCGCGCAGCGCGGCCAGGTACGCACCGAAGGTCGTGTGGCCGCCGACGACGTTGACGGTCGCCTGCGCGTCGTGGTCGAGCGCGACGAGAACCGCCTCGACCAGGTCGTCGACGTGCACCCACCCGAAGGTCGTCTCGGGTGGGACCGCGTGCATCTCGCCGTCGCGGTACCGCTGCGGCATCCGGGTACCCCAGGTCGACGTGGGCCCGGCGCCCAGCACGGCGGGCGGCCGCAGGACCGCCACCGACAGACCCTGGGTGCGCCCCCGGTCCACCTCGGCCTCGGCTTCGGCCTTGGTGAGCGCGTACGGAGCTGCCGCACTGCTCGTCTTCGCTGCCTCGGTTTCCGCGACCGCCAGCGGTGCGTCCTCGGCGACCTCCGCGTCCCCGACCGCCTGCAGGTCGTAGACCGACGTGGTGGAGATGTGCACGAAGCGGCCGACCGCCGCGGTCCGCGCGGCCGCGACCAGCGACCGGGTGCCCAGCGTGTTGACCGCCCGCGCGGTGTCGAGGTCGGGGCCGGCAACGGCGGCGGCGTGCACGATGCCGTCCGCGCCCTGCATCGCCGCCCCCAGCCCGTCGGCGTCGTCGAGCGCGACGACCGGCTGCTCGACGCCGAGCCCGGCGAGTTCGTCGCTCGGGGTACGCACCAGCGCCACCACCTCGTCACCTCGGCGGCGCAGCGCTCCTGCGACGCGCCCGCCGACGAATCCGGTTGCCCCCGTCACCACGACCCGTGCCATCTCCGCACTCCTGTCCACGCCGGTACGACGGCCGGACGGTACCGGCCGTCGCGTGTGCCGCCCCTGGCGAGGCGTCCTAGTCTGGAAGTGGATGCGAATCTGCCGGTCGAAGCGGCAGGTCCGCGACGAAACGCTTCCGTTCCCGTTCCTGGAGATCTGATGGAGATGCAATACCGCCGCCTGGGCACGTCCGGCATCAAGGTCAGCACGCTGTCGTTCGGTTCCTGGGTCACGTTCAAGAACCAGGTCGACGTCGACCGTGCCATCGAGTGCCTGGACGCGGCCAAGCAGGCCGGGGTGAACTTCTTCGACAACGCCGAGGCGTACGCAGGCGGTGAGTCCGAGCGGATCATGGGCAAGGCGATCAAGGAACTCGGCTGGGCGCGCCACGAGTACCTGGTGTCGTCGAAGTTCTTCTGGGGTCTGCACCAGGGCCCCAACACCAAGAACACCCTCAACCGCAAGTACCTGCTCGAGGCCATCGAGGCGTCGCTCGATCGCTTCGACCTCGACTACCTCGACCTCATCTACTGCCACCGCGCGGACCCCGAGACCCCGATCGAGGAGACGGTCCGCGCGATGTCGGACGCGATCGAGCGCGGTTGGGCGATGTACTGGGGCACCTCGGAGTGGACGGCCGACGAGATCCGTGCCGCCTGGGACGTCGCCGACCGCCATGGCTGGCACAAGCCGGTCATGGAGCAGCCGCAGTACAACCTGTTCCACCGCGAGCGGGTCGAGAAGGAGTACGCCCGCCTCTACGAGGACATCGGTCTCGGCACGACGATCTGGTCGCCGCTCGCGTCCGGGCTGCTCACCGGCAAGTACCTCGACGGCATTCCCGAGGGCAGCCGGGGCGCGCTGGAGGGCTTCGGCTGGCTGGCCGAGCGGCTCACCGACGCCGAGCAGAACGCGATGGTGCGCGAACTCAAGGAGGTCGCCGACGACCTCGACTGCTCGCTGGCGCAGCTCGCGATCGCCTGGTGTGCCAACAACCCCAACGTCTCCACCGTCATCACGGGCGCGTCACGCGTCGAGCAGGTGCACGAGAACCTCGTCGCCCTTGAGGTCCTGCCGAAGCTGACCGACGACGTCCTCGCCCGCATCGACGAGATCACCGTTCCCTGACCGCTACCAGCCCCGCTCGAGCGGGCGGCCCTCGGCGTACCCGGACCGCGTCTGGACGCCGACGACCGCCCGCTCGGCGAACGCGGGTACGTCGCGGGCACCGGCATAGGTGAACGCGCTGCGGACGCCGGCGACGATGGTGTCCACGAGGTCCTCGACCCCGGGCCGGTGCGGGTCGAGGTACAGGTGCCCGGAGCTGATGCCCTCCTCGAACAGGGCCTTGCGCGCCCGGTCGAACGCACCTTCACCCTCGGTCCGCTGCTTGACGGCACGGGCCGACGCCATGCCGAACGAGAGCTTGAACGGCCGGCCGTCGGCGTCGTGCTCGAGGTCGCCCGGGGACTCGTGCGTGCCGGCGAACCAGGACCCGACCATGACATTGGACGCACCGGCGGCCAGCGCCAGCGCCACGTCACGCGGATGGCGGACGCCGCCGTCCGCCCACACGTGTGCGTCGAGACGTGCGGCCTCGCGCGCACAGGCCAGCACCGCGGAGAACTGGGGCCGGCCGACACCGGTCATCATGCGGGTCGTGCACATCGCTCCGGGCCCGACGCCGACCTTGCAGATGTCGGCACCGGCGGCGATGAGGTCGGCGACGCCACGTTCGGTCACCACGTTGCCGGCGACGACCGGGACCTGCGGCTCGAGGCCGCGCACGGCCCGGAGCGCGTCGGTCATGCGTGCCTGATGGCCGTGGGCGGTGTCGAGCACCAGCGCGTCGACGCCCATCTTCAGCAGCCGGGCGGCCTTGTCGCCGGCGTCGCCGCTCACCCCGACGGCGGCAGCGATGCGCAGTCGGCCGTCGCCGTCGAGGTTGGGGCGGTACAGGGTCGAGCGCAGCGCCCCGGTCCGCGTCAGCAGGCCGACCAGCTGACCGTCGTCGTCGACCACCGGCGCCAGTCGATGGCGCGCCTCGGCGAGACGGTCGAACGCGCTGCGCGCGTCGACGTGGTGCGACAGCGTCGTGAGCGACTCGCTCATGACGGCGCCGACCTGCGTGAAACGGTCGACGTCCTGGAGGTCGACCGGCGTGACGACCCCGACCGGCGCGCCCGCATCGACCACGACGATGGCACCGTGCGCCCGCTTGTTGATCAGCTGCAGGGCGTCGGCCACCGTGTCGGTGGGCCGGAGCGTGATCGGCGTCTCGAACACCGGATGGCGCGACTTCACCCAGGCGACGACGTCCTCGACGATCTCGAGCGGGATGTCCTGGGGCAGCACGGCGAGCCCGCCGCGACGCGCCAGGGTCTCGGCCATGCGGCGACCGGACACCGCCGTCATGTTCGCGGCCACCAACGGCACCGTGGTCCCGGTGCCGTCCACGCTGGCGAGGTCGACGTCGAGGCGCGAGGTGACGTCGGAGTGCCCGGGGACGAGGAACACGTCCTCGTAGGTCAGGTCGGTGGTCGGGTGGTGTCCGTCCAGGAAGCGCACCGTGTTCCCCCGGGTCGTCGGCGACCGCCCGACGATACCGCGCCGTGACCGGACCCCGACGGGGGACCCGCCGGGGGGAGTCGGCTGGGGACGCTCGGCCAGACCACGGTGGGTGCGCCGCGGTGGGGGAGACGGTTGGCTGCGCCACCTCCGACGAACGGAACGTGCCGGTGCTCATCGTGTTCGGCGTGGCGCTCGCACTGTTCGTCCTGCGCGACGCCATCCGCACCACCATCAACCTGAGCGAGAAGACCGGCCCCATCGCGAGCCTGGTGCTCAGGGGTGGGCGTCGGGTCGCGCAGGTCCTGCCGCGCCGGTTGACGCGGACGGCCGGGTTGGCGATCACGGTCGCGGTCGTGCTGTCCTGGACGCTCGGGCTGTGGATCGCCTGGACGATCGCGCTGTCCGATCCCGCGACCGGCGTCGTGGTGAGCGGCCAGGACCGGCCGCTCGGGCTGCTCGACACCTTCTACGTGGCCGGTTTCTCGATCTTCACCCTGGGCACGGGCGACCTCGAGGTCACCAACACCACGGGCCGGCTCGTGACCGTCTTCGCCGCCGGCACGGGGTTGTTCACCGTGACGCTCGAGGTCACCTATCTGCTGTCGTTGACGTCCGCGGCGGCCCACGAGCGAAGCACGGCGCGACAGACCTATGCGTTGGGTCATGACGCGGCCCAGATCGTCGCCCGCTCCTTCGACGGCCACACCTTCCGGCAGGTCGAACCACTGCTGCAGCAACTGGCGCGCGACCTGTCCACGCTCGCCGAGCAGCACCGCACCTTCCCGGTACTGCACGACGTGCTGCCGAGCACGCGTGCCCTTGCGCTCGGACCGTCGCTGCTGGCGTTGTCGGACGCGGTGGACGCCATGCACTTCGCGGTGCCGGAGGAGTGCGCCATCAACCGCCTGACCTACCAGCAGTTGACGGAGTCGATCGACGGCGTGCTGGCCGGTCTGCCGCCTGGCAGCGACCCTCCGGCCCCACCGGATCCTCCCGCGGCCACCGAGATGCTGCAACGGGCCGGCTGCCACCAGGCGCGTCCCGTTCCCGACAACGAGGCCATCGCGAAGCGACGGCGCGGGCTGTACGGGCTCGCGGCCGAAGAGGGGTGGCGGGGCGCGGCGGACGAGGCGATCAACCTCGGGTGACCGGGCCGGGTCACGGCCGGGGTGCGCTGGACCCTTCGCGTCGGCGCTCGCGCCAGCGACGCCAGGACCGGCGGGCGGTGCGCACCAGCAGGAGCGCGACGACGGTGCCGACGACCAGCAGGACGGCGACCACGACCAGCGCGGCGACCGGGTTGGTGACCGCGAGCCACACGACGCCCGCCACGATGCCGTCCTCGCCCAGGCTGATGGCGCTGTTGGTGAACGGCTCGGGCGAGGTGTTCACCGCCGCGCGCGTGGTGGCCTTGGCGAGGTGGCTCATGGTCGCGAGACCGCCGGCGGCGGCCGCGGAGCCGACCTGTTCCCAGGCCGTCGCGTCGCCCGTGAGCAGCCATGCCACGCCGACCGCGCCGAGCGGGCGGATGGCGGTGTGGACGACGTCCCAGAGATCGTCGACGTAGGGGATCTTGTCGACCACGAACTCGACCAGGAACAGCAGCCCGGCGATCGTGAGCACGTCCGTTCGGAGAAAGACCTCCGGGACGTCGGCCACGCCGTAACGACCGAAGAGTCCCAGCAGGGCGACGACGGCGTACAGGTTGAGCCCCGACGCGTACCCGACGCCGGCCACCAACCCCGCCAGGCCCTCCACCGGTCAGCCCACCCGCGTGTGGCGACGGAGCAGCCGTCGCGCGGTCGGTGCCGGCAGCAGCGATCCCAGGGCCTCCGCGTCCAACCTTCCGGCCGCGAGCAGGGCCGCGGCGACCCGGGCGCGGTCGCCCTGGCGGCTGAAGCGCTCGACCACCTCGGCGCCGTCGATCTCGGCCAGCGCGCCGGCGGCGAGGAGCCGGTCTGCGGCCCGACGCCGCTGCCAGCCGTCGGGGAAGGCCCCGAGCACGTCGAGCACGCGGTCGCCCTGCCGCTCGCGAACCGCGTGCTCGCCGATGGCACGCAGGCGGCGCAACGGATGGTCACCGACGGGTGGGGACGGTTCGTCGGCGGCCGGTCGTCGCGATCGTCCCGGGTCGGTCAGCGGGTCCGGGGTCGGCGGCCCGGGCTCGGGGAGCGGCTCCGGTGGGGGAAGCGGCTCCGGCGTCGGCAGTGGCTCCGGCGTCGGCAGTGGCTCCGGCGTGGGGAGCGGGTCCGGGGTGGGCAGCGGCTCGGACGGGGGGAGGGGTCCAGGGCCCGGTTCGGGCACGGGCGTCGAAGCGCGGTCGGGTCGCTGCGCGGTCGGCTGCCTCGTCGCCGCCGTGGTGCGCTCGGCGGCATCAGCGCCCGGTGGCGGGGCCGGCGGGGGGACGGGCGGCAGGTCGTGGTCGGCGCGACGGTCGAGCTCGGTGACGACCGCCTGGGTCGTGTCCGCATCCAGATTGAGCAACCGTTCCACCGTACGGTCGAGTTCGGCGGGACCGACGGCGCCCGGCAGGTGCGGATCGAGCTGGCGCAGGGCGCGGGCGGCGCCGTGGTCCCCGAGCGCCCGGCCGAGTGCACGACGCTCGTCGGGGGACAGGCTGCGCAGCATCCCCGCCCCCTGCGCGACGGTGCGGGCGCGGTCCATCCGCCCGCCCGAGCCCTGCCACCGCTGCAGCAGGGCCGCGAAGTCCTCGAGCGGCATGGTCGTCGCCCCCTCAGGCGTCCGCGTCGCGGTTGCCGCCCAGACGGCTCAGCAGCGCCTTGAGGTCCAGGCCGGTCAGGTCCGAGCCGATCTGGATGCCCTGTTCGACGTTGCTGGCGACGTTGCGGGTCAGGTCCGAGGCGCCATCGGTGGAGATGACCGTCAAGCGGTCGATCGCGCTGATCGGTTCGCTGGCCGCGCTGACGAGATCGGGCAGGATCGAGGTGAGCAGGTCGATGACCGCGGCGTCGCCGTAGTGGCTGAACGCCTCGGCGTTCTTGCGCCGCGCCTCGGCCTCGGCCTCACCGCGCGCAAGGATCGCGGCCGCCTCGGCGCGCCCTTCGAGCTCGACCGCCTCGGCCATGCGGGCACGACGTGCCTTCTCGGCGTCGGCGTCGAAGATGGCCGAGTTCTTGCGTGCCTCGGCCTCCTGCTCGATCCGGTAGCGCTCGGCGTCGGCGGGCTTGCGCACCTCGGCGTCGAGCTGGCGGTCGCGCAGCTGGGCCTCCTGCTCGGCGACCAGCTGCTGCTCCTGGATCACCTCGCGGTTACGGGCCGCCTCACGCAGCGGGCCGGCGGCAGCCGCCTGTGCCTGCGCCTCGTCGATCTCGGCCTTGATCTCGGCCTGCTTGAGCTCGAGTTGCCGCTGCTGGATGGCGACGGCCTCTTCGGCGCGCAGGCGCTCCTCCTCGGCGGCCTGGTTGGCGCGTGCCTCGGCGATCTTGGCGGTCTGCTCGACCCGGGCCGCCTCGGGACGCCCGAGGTCGGTGAGGTACTCACCCTCGGCCTGGATGTCCTGCAACTGGAACGTGTCGAGGGTGAGCCCCTGGTTGGTCAACGAGGTCTCGGCCTCCTCGGCCACCGCGGACGCGAACGTCGCACGGTCCTTGATGATCTCCTCGATCGTGAGGCGACCCACGATCGCGCGCAGGGAGCCGGCGAGCACCTCGGTGGTGAAGGTGTCGACCTCGCGCTGCTGGGTCAGGAAGCGCTGCGAGGCGGCCCGGATCGCGTCCTCGTTCCCGCCGACCTTGACGACCGCGACCCCGTCGAGGTCGCACTTGATGCCCTGGCTGGACACGGCACCGCGGATGCTGACCGAGATCCGGCGGCTGGAGAGGTCCATGACGTGGAGTCGTTGGACGAAGGGCAGCACGAACACGCTGGCCCCCATGACCACCTTCTGCCCGCTCATGTCGTGCGAGACCTCGCCCGTCTCCGGGTTCTTGACCGGCGAGCCCTTGCGCCCCGTGATGATGTAGGCCTCGTTCGGGCCGGCCACCTTGATCCGGTTGACGATCAGGTACGCGACGAGGATCAGCAGGACGACCACACCGATGATGGCGGCCACCAGCGGTGAGTTGAAGATGAAGTCGAGCATCGCAGCCCCTTGGACGACGGGTGTGGCGTTGTGGATCGCGGATCGCGTGCCGGCTCAGTCGCTGGCGACCGGTTCGACCTGCACCGCGGAGGACGAGAGCACCGCCGTCACCCGCACGGGTGAGCCGGCGGGGATGGAGGTCAGGGCGCGGGCGTTGTACTTGTTCTGGCTGCCGTGGTGGCGGATCGTGACCTCGCCGAACCCCTGCTCGGGGATGGTGGTGATCACGATCCCGGGCGCGCCGGTGAGTCCCGTGGTCGTCACGGTCTCGTCGGTGGGCATGTTGAGCAGTGACCGCATCATCACCAGCGCGATCCCGCCCACGACGATGCCGCTGCCCAGCCCCCCGAGCGCCCCGATGGCCGCACCGGCGTCCGTGGTGTAGATGATCAGGGCGGCACCGAATCCGAAGCTGGCGAGGAAGGAACCGAGCACCGGGCCCGAGAACATCCCGCCGCCCGCGTCGAAGTCGAACAACCCCTCGAACACCTCGCCCAGGACGAGCGACAGCAGCACCAGCGCCAGCCCCACGGCGCCGATCACGATGAACGGCGTCACCGTCTCCCCTCTGAGCAGGAACTCCAGCATGGCGGGGACCCTAGTCACCCCGACGATGCCGATGCGCGGTGGACGGCGTCTGCGCGGGGGAGCGGCCGGTCAGGGGCCGACGCGCAGCAGCCGGTCGTCCTCGTCGGTGGGCGAGCCGCGGCCGTCCCGGTTCGAGGTCAGCAGCCACACCGAACCGTCCGGGGCCACCCGCGCGGTGCGCAGGCGCCCGAACTCGCCGACGTGCAGTTCCTCGGCCGCCGTCACCGTCGCGCCGTCCAGGGTCAGACGCCACAAGCGTTCACCCCGCAGACCGGTGACCAGCAGGTCCCCCTCCCACTGCGGGATGGCGCCTCCGTCGACGACGGCGGCTCCCGACCACGACGCCTCGGCCGGCTGGGCCACGAACGCGGCGTCGACGAGCCCGTCCACGCCCGGAGCGCCGGTCACCTCGGGCCAGCCGTAGTCCTGGCCCGCCTCGATCAGGTTGATCTCGTCGTCGACGTCCGGCCCGAGTTCCGCCGCCCAAAGCCGGCCCTCGGGATCGAACGCGAGGCCCTGGACGTTGCGGTGCCCGAGCGTCCACACGGGGGAGCCGTCGAAGGGATTGTCCGCGGGGACCTGCCCGTCACGGGCGACCCGCAGAATCTTGCCGGCCAGGGCGTCGAGGTCGGCCGCCGACGCGGCGTTCCCGGCGTCACCCGTGCCGACATACAGCTGCTCGTCGGGTCCGATGGCCAGGCGCCCGCCGTTGTGGGTCGGGCCCTTCGGGATGCCGGTCAGCAGCGGCTGCTCCTCGCCGCCGTCGACGTCGTCGAGTCGCACGACGCGGTTGCCGTCGTCGGCGGTGTAGTAGACGAACAGCGACACGTCGTCGCTGGCCAGGCCGAGCAGCCCCCCCTCACCGGTGGCGTCCACCGGGAAGCGGCGCACCTCCGTGTGGTCGCCGTCACCGCTGATCTCCAGCAGTCGGCCGGTGTCACGTTCGGTCACGAGCACCCGGCCTGCGTGGTCGACCACGTCCCAGGGCGCCTCGAGGCCGGTGACGACGGTGCGGACCTGCAGGTCCACCGGCTCGGTCCCGGTGGCCTCCGGCGGGTCTTCCGTCCCCGCTGCCTCGTCGTCGGGCTCGGCGTCGTCGGGTTCGCCGCCGTCGTCGGGCTGCGTCGGGGGATCGGCTTCGCCCGTCGGGTCCGGCTCCGCCGGGGTCGAAGTCGGGTCGCTGGCGGGAGGGTCGTCGCCCGCGTCGCAGGCCCCCGTGACCAGCAGCAGCGCCACCAGGGTCGCCGTGATCCGCCGGTGTGCCCGCATGCCGTCCCCCCGTGGTGGTCGTACTAGGTCAGCAGGTCCCCGGCGACGTCGAGCCACAGCTGGGTCGACAGGCCGAGCGAGTCCACGTCGATGCGTTCGTCGTGCCCGTGGAAACGGGACTGGAACTCCTGCAGGGAGGCCTTCGCGCTGAACAGCCCGGCGCCGTAGCTCGGGACGCCCCGGTCGCGGAAGAACGCCGCGTCGGTTCCGCCCACGATCATCCAGGGCAGGACTTCGGCCCCCGGATGTGCGGCCCTGGCGCGCCGCTCGAGGGTGTCCCACATCGGGGTGCCGACCGGCGAGGCCGACGCCGGCCGCTCCTGCACGACCGGCGAGAGTTCGACCCGGTCCCACAGGTCCCCGAGCGCCTCGGCCAGCATGGCGTCGACCTCGGCCCCGGTCACGCCGGGCAGCGTGCGGATGTCGACCTCGAGTTCGACCCGGTCGGGGATGATGTTGGTCTTGTCGCCGCCGCGAATCACGTTGGGACTGAACGTGGTGTGCGTCATGGCGTGGCAGTAGCGCGCCAGCTTGGGATCCATGCCCGCGAGCGCGTCTCGTAGCCGTCCCGGGTCGAGCAGGGCGTCGCGCTGCTCGTCCGGGAGTGCCATCGCCTCGACCAGGCCCTGCCACAACTCGCCGACGACCGCTTTCGGCGAGTACGCCTGCAGGCGGCGCACCACCTCGGCGGCCAGAAGCAACGCATTGTCGGCGCCATAGGGCATCGACCCGTGGCCCGGAGTGCCACGCACGGTGATCCGGCGCCAGCCGATGCCCTTCTCCGCCACCGTCATGACGATCTTGGTCCCCGACGGCATCGGGGCGGGGATGCCACCGTTCTCGGTCAGCACGTAGTCGCAGGCGACGTCCTCCCAGGCGTTGGCGGCGATCCAGTCGGCGCCCCAGGTCCCGCCCGCTTCCTCGTCGGCCACGCCGAGGTACTTGATCGTCCCCCGCAGCGGGGTACCGCGGCGGTGCAGTTCGCGTACCGCGACCGCCATGGACGCGGTGAGGTTGAGCATGTCGACGGCGCCTCGGCCCCAGACCTCGCCGTCGATGAGCTCGCCACCGAAGGGGTCCTCGCGCCACTCGTCCGCCGACACGGGCACGACGTCGGTGTGCCCCATCAACAGCACGGTCGGTGCCGCCGGGTCGGTGCCGGGCAGGGTGGCGAGCACGCTGCGACGACCGTCGACGGGCTCGTAGTGCGTGAGCTCGAGCCCGTCGAGGTAGTCGGTGAGCAGGTCGGCGTTGCGGCCCTCCTCACCGGAGGTCGGCGTACCGTCGTTGACGCACGCGTTGCGGATCATCTGCTGCAACAGTTCGACCGTCTGGGCGGTGAGAGCAGGGTCGACGTGCGTCACGGGCGGCCTTGTCGCTCGACGGGAGAACGAGACTAGAGGTCGGTCCCGCCGCCGGCTGTGGGTGCGCTGCCGCCGCGCCCGTCACCGACCGGTGACGGCTTCCAGGCCCCAGCTGACGATCGAGATCACCAGGGCACCGAGGAAGGTCCACCCGAAGCCGTCGCTGGTGAGCCCGAGATCGAGGGCGTTCGACAACGCGATCACGATCGCCAGCGCGATCGCGTTGACGACGAGCAGGAACAGCCCGAGGGTGAGGATGACCAGCGGCAGCGAGAGGATGGACAGGATCGGCTTGACGACGACGTTGACGATGCCGAGCAGCAACGCGATGCCGAGCAACGCCAGCCAGGTCCCGGTGAACTCCAGGCCCTCGAGCAGCATGACGGCGACCCACAGCGCCGCGGCGTTGATGAGGATCTTCAAGAGCGCGCCCACGCGCCTTCCCTTCGTCGTCTCCGCCGGTGCGAGCGAACGCCGCCGGTGTGCGGGCGAACGCTAGCTGTAGTTCCTCGCAACGTTGTTCACAGAGTGAGAGCCTCCCGGCTCATCCGGCGAAGAACGAGCTAACGGGAGGCTCTCGTGGAGCATCGTAGGGCGAAGCTTTCGTTCGAAGGTCGACGGCTGCTGATCGAGCGGATCCGGTTCTCAGGCTGGCCCGTGGCCCGCGCGGCCGTGGCCCAGGGTGTCTCTCGTGCGACCGCGCACAAGTGGCTACGCCGCTACGACGAGGAAGGG
>NZ_JBGUAY010000015.1 GCF_041821025.1 Egicoccus sp. AB-alg6-2
TCGGTCCTGACCACTCGGGGCGCGTCACCCACACGGGCGGCGCGCCCCGAAACCGTGACCGGCGCATCACCCACGACGGCGGCATCCCTTGCGTTTCCAGCTCACGGCCCGGACCGGGCATCCCGACTTCCTCGACCTGCCCTGGGACGAGCCGCTCGCCGCGTGGGAGTCCGACCGTCTCGTCGAGATGCCGATGGGCATCCACCGCCATGTCGTGCGCACCGTGAAGTACGGCGACCGCCTCTACCACCTCAAGGAACTGCCGCGCCGGTTCGCCGACCGCGAGTGGCGCTTCCTGCGCCACCTCAAGTCCGAGGGCGTTCCGGTGGTCGACGTCGTCGGCGTCGTCAGCCGCCGTGAGACCCGCGAGGGCGCGGCGCTCGAGGCGGTGCTCATCACCGAGCACCTCGAATACTCGGTGCCCTACCGGCTGCTGTTCCTGCGCCAGGAGCACCAGCGCCTGCGCGAGCCCATGATCGACGCACTCGTGCACCTGCTCGTGCGCATCCACCTGCAGGGCTTTCTGTGGGGCGACTGCTCGCTTTCCAACACGCTGTTCCGGCGCGACGCCGGGCGTCTGTCCGCCTACGTCGTGGACACCGAGACCGGTGAGCTCTACGAGGACCTGTCGTCGGGGCAGCGTCGGATGGACGTCGAGCTCGCCATCGAGAAGTGCGGTGGTGAGCTGATGGACCTGCAGGCGGCCGGCGTGCTGTCCGCCGACATCGACCCGTTCGAACTCGGCCTCGAGCTCGCCGACCGCTACGACACCCTGTGGGCCGAGCTGACCCGCGACGAGCTGTTCAGCGACGACGAGCGGTACCGCATCCACGACCGGCTGCGCCGCATCAACGAGCTCGGCTACGACGTCGAGGAACTCGAGCTGGTGCAGGACGCCGGCAATCCCGGCCTCACCCGCATGGTGCTCAAGACGTCGGTCCTCGAGCCCGGACGCTACCGCCGCCTGCTCAAGGACCTGACCGGACTCGACGTGCAGGAGAACCAGGCTCGGCGCCTGCTCAACGACATGCACAACTTCGGGGCATGGCTGCAGGCCGAAGAGGGCCGGTCGATGCCGGAAGCGCTGATCGCCCACCGCTGGATGGAGCAGTCGTTCGAGCCGATCGTGTCGACCGTTCCCGAGGAGTTGCGCGGCAAGCGTGAGTCCGCCGAGATCTTCCACGAGGTCATCGACCACTGGCACCACCTCTCCGAGCTCAAGGGTGCCGACGCCGGCCTGTTCGATGCCGCGCGCAGCTACGTGGACACCGTGCTTCGCTTCGAGCCCGAGGAGCGTCGGGTGTCGCCCGCCGAGATCGCCGACGAACTCGAGGAGCTGGTGCCCGACGCGCTCGCGGACTTCGAAGCGCCCTCCTGACCGGGGGCCGCACCTCACTACCGCCGGCAACCGCCGTTACCGTCGCGTCGTGGGCGAGGAAGGGCGGGCGGTGGACGAGATACCGGCGACCGACGACCTCGCCATGCTCGCCGACCACCTCGAGCAGCTGCGGTTCGGGCTGAGCGGACCCGCCTCCGAGGCGCTGCAGCAACGTGCCGTCGCCACGGCGCGTCGGCTGCGGGCGACACTCACCCGCAGCGCCGACCTCGACGCGCCGCTGCTCGTCGTCGTTGCCGGTGGCAGCGGGGCGGGCAAGTCCACGACCGTCAACTCACTGGCGGGAGCGCGCGTCGCCGCCACCGGCGTGGTGCGGCCGACGACACACGCACCCGTGCTGGTCTGCCATCCTGCCGACGAGGCCCGGCTGGTCGACGCCGCCGTACTGCCACACCTCCCGCGGGTCCGTGGGGGCGACGGAGCGGCCGGCGGGCGGCGCCTGGTCGTGCGGACGAGCGAGGGGTTGCCGGCGGGGTTGGCGCTGGTCGACACGCCCGACGTCGACTCGGTCGAGACCCACAACCGGCAGTTGGCCGAGAGCGTGCTCGACGTCGCCGACGCCTGGCTGTGGTTCGTCACCGCACGGACCTACGCCGACGAGGTCGGTGCGGTCTACCTCCGCCTCGCGCGCGACCGCGAGGTGCTGACGGGCGTGGTGGTGACCCAGGTCCGCGCGGACGATCGCGACGAGGTGCTCGACGACGTCGCCCGCCTGCTGGCCACACAAGGGGTGGAGGTCGACACGCTGGTCGACGTGGCCGTCACCGAGGTGCGCGACGAACGCCTTCCAGACGCGGCGATCGCGCCGCTCCGGAACTGGCTGGCCGGCCTGGCGACACCGCAGGCCCGCGCCGAGGTCCGGCAACGGGCGCTGCAGGGACTGCGGGCTGCCACGCCGGGCGAACTCGTACCGGTCGCCGACGCGCTCGAGGCCGAGCAGGCGACGGCCGAGCGCCTGCGTTTCGCGCTCGACCAGGCCTATCGGGGGCTGGGCGACGACCTCGCACTCGAACTCGATCGTGGCATCCCGTTGCGGGCCGACGTGCTCGACCGCTGGCGCGACCTGGTCGGCGGCGGCGAGGCGATGCTGCGCATGCAGACCGCCGCGACGCGGGTCCGCGACATGGTGCGTGGCATGCTCGGTGGCGACGGCGAGGCGACGGCGAGCCCCCGTCAGGTGCGCACCGAGGTGGCCGGCACCCTCAGCGACACGATCGGCCGGCTGCTCGAGCGGGCCGGCTGGGACGTCCGGCGACGCTTCGAGTCGGACCCCGTCGGTCGCGAACTGCTCGACCGGCATCCCGAACTGCGGACCGAGGAGCCCGACCGCGCCCAGCGCGTGCGTGCCGAGGTCGACGCCTGGGGCGAACACGTCGCGGAACTGGTCGCCACCGTCGGCGCCGACCGACGGGTCCAGGCCCGCGTGTGGTCGACCGCGCTGAACGCGGTTGCCACCGCCGCCATCCTGGTGGTGTTCACCGTCAGCGGCGGCCTGACGGGCGGCGAGCTCGGCATCGCGGCGCTCGCCAGCGCGGGCAGCCAGGCGCTGCTGGTGCGACTCTTCGGCGAACAGAACCTGCGCATCCTGCTGGCCGACGCCAAGGCCGACCTCGATGTCCGCCTGACGCGGCTGATCGAGCTCGACCGGGCCCGCCACGACGCGGTGCTCGACGGCGCGCTGGACCCGTCGCCACGGGTCGGCGCCGTCCTCGCGGCCGCCGGACGCCGCCAGTGAGGGCGAGGCCGGCCGCCCCGGCGCAGCTGCAGGTCGGTGACGCACTGGACGCCGTCGTCGAACTCGGCGACGGACGGCTCGAACCGTCCGTCGTCGCCGAGGCGGGGGAGCTGCGTCGCCGTCTCGACGAACGTCTCGCGCGGGGGGACGGGCTGACCGTCGCCGCGCTCGCCGGGGGCACCGGCGTCGGCAAGTCGGCGTTGACCAACGTGCTCCTGGGTCGCGAGGTGGCCGTCGAGGGTGCACGACGTCCGACGACCTCACAGCCCCTGGCGGGAGTGTCTCGACACACGGACGTCTCGGACGCCCTCCTCGACTGGCTGGACGTACCCGAACGACACGAGGTCGGCGACGCCCTCCCCGATGGTCTGGTGCTGCTCGACCTCCCCGACCACGACTCCGTGGTCGCGTCGCACCGGGCGACCGCGGTGCGCATGGCCGCCCGGGTCGACGTGGTGGTCTGGGTGGTCGACCCGCTCAAGTACGCCCGCGAGGACACTCATGCCGGCCCGTTGGCGGACCTGACCGCGCACGCCGAGGTCCTGCTGGTCGTGCTCAACCGCGCCGACGAGCTTCCGCCGGACCAGCTCGAAGTCTGCCGTACCGACCTGCGTCGACGGCTCGAAGCCGGGGGACATGGGCAGGCGCGGCTGTTCGCGACCTCGGCGAGAACCGGTGCCGGCGTCGACGAGCTCCGGAGCGCCCTGGTGGAACTGGCGGAGCGCCGGCGCGCCGCCGCGGCGCGGCTGGTCGCCGACGCCGCCGTCTTCGGAGGGCGCACACTCGATCATCTCGACACCGCCGAGGTGCGGACACCCGACGTGGACGACGTGCTCGCCGAGGTCCTCGTCGCCGTCGACGGGCACCGCGCCGCTGCCGAGGCCGCCGGGCTCTACCGGCTGGAGACGGCCCGACGCGCCCGTTCGCCGTTGGCCAGGGCGCTGGGGCGCCCCTTCCGGGCCGCGGCCTCCAACCTGCTCCGGCGCACTGCGGACGGACCGCCGCCGCGGACGGCGACCGTCGAGGCGGTCGAGTCGGCCATGCTGCGGGCCGCGGACGTCGGTCGTACGTCCGGGCACGCCCATGCCGCGATGCACCAGGCGGTACAGCGGGCGGCGAGCCGGTCGGCGCCGACCCTGACGGACGCGGTCGCAAGGGCCGACCTGGTGCCCCGGCCCCGACGCTGGTGGAAGGTTGTCTCCATCCTTCGCCTGGTCGCCGAACTCGTCGCCGTCGTCGGCGCGCTCTGGTTGGCGGCTTTGGCCGTCGTCGACTGGTTGCGGCTGCCGGAACTCCCCGTGCCCCACGTCGCCGGTGAGCTGCCATGGCCGACCGCGTTGCTGCTGGGGGGCGTGCTCGCGCGGTTGCTGTTCGGCGTGCTGACGCGCTGGTTCGCGCGCGTCGGTGCCCGCCGTCACGCGGCCCGTGTCCGTCGACGGATCGAGGAGGGCCTGCGCCGGGCAATCACCGAGGGCCTGCTCGCTCCGCTCCAAGACGAGATCGACGCGCAGGCCCGACTCCGCGCCGCCGTTCAAAGCCTCGCCGAGGCAGCCTCGCGGCCGTGACCGGTGAGACCGGTTCGGGGCGCTTCGCGCCCGTTTGAACGCGTGTGCGAGCGTTGTGCGGAGCGGTGGGTCGGGAGGCGCATGTTCCACAGGTGGCTGCTCCGTCGTCCTTGACGTGGCCGCATCCAAACGTACGTTCGACCATGAACTCGCCGATCGCCCCCACCTTCTCCCGCCGCCACCGTGGCGGCCCCGGGACCCGTCGGCACGTCACGGCCATGTCCTGGCGCGAGCGCCGACTCCGCGAGATGGTCGAGGGCGAGGCGACCGCGGTGGGGCCGGCGGTCGCGGTGCCGTCCGTGGTGGCCGCTGACGCGCGGGGCGGTTATGACCGTGCCGCCCGGGATGTGGTGGTGGCCGCTGATGAGCGGGGCGGTTACCAGGGTGGCGCCGGCGGCGCGGTCGCTGATGGTCCGGGGGCCGGGACGGCGCAGACGGCCGATGGTGGGGTGGTACCGCCGCCGTCGGGGCCGGATCCTGAGCCGGTGGGGGATCTTCGGGGTGCGGTTGCGCAGGCGCGGGCGGCGCTGTTGCGGGTGCACCGCATGGCCTGTGCGGAGCAGGTGTCGTGCGGTGGGGAGCTGGCGGCACTGAGCGAGCTGGTGGACACGTTGGATCGTGGTCATGCGGCGGCGCTTGCGTTGGTGGATCGGATCGAGTCGCAGGGCCTGGCGGAGCGGCGGGCGGGGTTGCCGTTGGCGTCGGTGTTGGCGATG
>NZ_JBGUAY010000016.1:0-2500 GCF_041821025.1 Egicoccus sp. AB-alg6-2
GTGTTGGTGGTCTCGTGTGTGAAGTGGATAGCGAGCGCGAGCGGTACGGCAAGTCCTCGGGCTATTAGTACCGGTCAGCTGCACCAGTTACCTGGCTTGTACTTCCGGCCTATCGACCCAGTCGTCTACTGGGGCCCTTACCCCCTTGTAGGGGTGGGTGATCTCATCTCCAGGTGGGCTTCGCGCTTAGATGCCTTCAGCGCTTATCCTCACCGCACGTCGCTAACCGGCCATGCTCCTGGCGGAACAACCGGCACACGAGAGGTGCGTCCACCCCGGTCCTCTCGTACTAGGGGCAGCTCCTGTCAAATCACCTGCGCGCGCAGCGGATAGGGACCGAACTGTCTCACGACGTTCTGAACCCAGCTCGCGTACCGCTTTAACGGGCGAACAGCCCGACCCTTGGGACCTGCTCCAGCCCCAGGATGCGATGAGCCGACATCGAGGTGCCAAACCCTGCCGTCGATATGGACTCTTGGGCAGGATCAGCCTGTTATCCCCGGGGTACCTTTTATCCGTTGAGCGACGGCGATTCCACACTCCACCGTCGGATCACTAAGCCCTACTTTCGTACCTGCTTGACATGTCTGTCTCGCAGTCAAGCTCCCTTGTGCCTTTACACTCAACGACCGATTGCCGACCGGTCTGAGGGAACCTTTGGGCGCCTCCGTTACCTTTTGGGAGGCAACCGCCCCAGTTAAACTGCCCGCCAGGCACTGTCCCTGGTCCGGATCACGGACCGAGGTTAGGAACTCAGCACGTCAAGGGTGGTATTCCAAGGTTGGCTCCGCCGACACTGGCGTGCCGGTTTCACAGCCTCCCACCTATCCTGCACGTGACGTACCAAGCTCCAATACCAAGCTACAGTAAAGGTCCCGGGGTCTTTCCGTCCTGCTGCGCGTAGCGAGCATCTTTACTCGCAATGCAATTTCGCCGAGTCTCTGGTTGAGACAGTGCCCAAGTCGTTACGCCATTCGTGCAGGTCGGAACTTACCCGACAAGGAATTTCGCTACCTTAGGACCGTTATAGTTACGGCCGCCGTTTACTGGCGCTTGGCTTCGAAGCTTCGACTTGCGTCTGACCTCTCCGCTTAACGTTCCAGCACCGGGCAGGCGTCAGAGCGTATACATCCACTTACGTGTTCGCACGCTCCTGTGTTTTTGGTAAACAGTCGCTTGGGCCTGGTCACTGCGGCCTTGAACAGCTGTCCCACGCAAGGTGGGTCACCGTCCAAGGCGCCCCTTATCCCGAAGTTACGGGGCCAATTTGCCGAGTTCCTTAACCAGAGTTCACTCGATCGCCTCGGTATTCTCTACCTGACCACCTGTGTCGGTTTGGGGTACGGGCACCCTCACAACTCCCTAGACGCTTTTCTTGGGAGCATGGCGTCAATGGCTTCCACTATGTGTCGACATCACGTCTCGGCCTTGATGTGGTCCGGATTTCCCTGGCCCACGGCCTACACGCTTGTCCCGGGACAACCAACGCCCGGGTCCATCTAGCCTTCTCCGTCACGCCATCGGTGACCTACTGGCCGCAGGGTCCGACATCCGTAGATGCCGTTAGCATACGACGGTCGGTATAGACGCGGTGAAGGTGGTACCGGAATATCAACCGGTTGTCCATCGGCTACGCCTTTCGGCCTCGCCTTAGGTCCCGACTTACCCTGGGCGGATGAACCTTCCCCAGGAACCCTTGGTCAATCGGCGGGGGAGTTCCTCCCTCCCCTTTCGCTACTCATGCCTACATTCTCACTCGACACGCATCCACCACTGGGTTACCCCGCAGCTTCACTCGCGTGTCGACGCTCCCCTACCACCCCAACCTGCTTTCGCATATATGGTTGAGATCCGCAGCTTCGGTGCATGGCTTAGCCCCGTTACATTATCGGCGCAAGAACACTTGACCAGTGAGCTATTACGCACTCTTTCAAGGGTGGCTGCTTCTAAGCCAACCTCCTGGTTGTCTCTGCGTTCTCACATCCTTTGCCACTTAGCCATAACTTAGGGACCTTAGCTGGCGGTCTGGGTTGTTTCCCTCTCGACTACGGAGCTTATCCCCCGCAGTCTCACTGCCGTGCTCTCACTTGCCGGTATTCGGAGTTTGCCTGAGTTCGGTAAGCTTTTAGGCCCCCTAGCCCAAACAGTGCTCTACCCCCGGCAAGAAACACACGACGCTGCACCTAGATGCATTTCGGGGAGAACCAGCTATCACCAAGTTTGATTGGCCTTTCACCCCTATCCACAGGTCATCCGAGCAGTTTTCAACCTACAACGGTTCGGGCCTCCACGAGGTCTTACCCTCGCTTCACCCTGCCCATGGATAGATCACTTGGTTTCGGGTCTAGCGCCGCCGACTAAAATCGCCCTATTCAGACTCGCTTTCGCTTCGGCTTCCCCACACGGGTTAACCTTGCCAGCGACGGCTAACTCGTAGGCTCATTCTTCAAAAGGCACGCCGTCACACCCACAAGGGGCGCTCCGACGGTTTGTAAGCACA
>NZ_JBGUAY010000017.1 GCF_041821025.1 Egicoccus sp. AB-alg6-2
TGTTACTGGACTCCCGGTCGGACGGAAGTCCGTTTCGGCTGACAGCGGCGCAGCCACGTTTCCGGGGTGCGGCGCTGGCGTGAGCCCGGGCGGATGGCCGGGGTGAGATCAGTCGCGTAGTTTGCCCGACTCCGCAACTTGTTCGGCGAGGGCGCGGACCGTGGTCTTGCGGTCGTTGGCAGTGTCGCGCAGCATCTGGAAGGCCTCATCGGCGCTGACATCATGCCGCTCCATGAGAATGCCTTTGGCCAGACCGATGACGTCGCGGGACCGCACGGCCTGTTCGAGTCCCGTCTCGGTGATAGCTGCCTTCAACGCAACCGCCGCGTGGGAGGCGAAGACCTGTCCCAGCGCCCGCGCTTGGGCATCGAAGGCGTGAGCGCGGGAGGAGAACATGTTCAACGACCCAAAGGTCTCTTCACCGTTGGAGATGAGGAACAACCGGAAGCTGATACTCGAGCGAAGATCGAGTTCGAGGACAGCTTCGCGCCACTTGGGCCAGCGTTGCTCCTCAGCGAGGTCGTCGATGACGATGGTTTCGTGTACAGAGATGGCTTCCAGACAAGGGCCCTGGTTGTGTCGGTACTGAGCCCAATCGGCCTCGAACACGGTGCGGTTCGACCACACCGGTGTCGACAGGGCACGTCCCCGGATGAAGCTGATGCTGGCGCCCTCGCACGGGTCGATGTACTCGACGCCGAGGTCAACGACGCGCTGTAGCGTCTCGTCGAGGCCCGGTGCCGCGGCCAGCCTGCGAGCAATCTGGGCGACCGTCTCGAGCGCAGCCTCCCCAGCAAGCATCTTTGGGTCGGACACGCTCCACACCTCTCGAAGTTTCGCTCTCCAGCCTCGTCACCGTAACACCGAGGCCTGGTACGCAGGCGGGCCATCACACCGGTCGAGGCATCGACCGCCGGCGGCTCGCAACGGTTGCCGCCCGGGCTGGGCTCGAGACGATCGTACGAAGCCGACGATTGGCGGTGGCTTGGGCGGTCCGGTCGCCCTGATTGCCCCTGATGTGCTCGACGCTTCGCACGGGGCGCCGTTCAGCAAAGAGCGAGGTGACCAGAGAGGCCTCGCTGTGCGCGCCAGCGGGGTCTCTCGCCTGCCACAATGATCCACACTCCACCGGGCGCAACTTCCGCGGCGCGATGGCCACGATGGCTGGAACGGCCCGTCGACGAGAAGGTGGCCTGCTACGGACCCGAGGGTCGTGGCGGCGCTCCGCTTTCCGGCCGAGGGCCGCTACCTGGTCGATGCAGGCACCCGGCCGGTCCGTGCGATCTCTTCGGCCAGTGCAGTCAGCTTGCGGTTGTGGTGTTGCGAAAGGTGTTTGAGGACTCGAAGGCCATCTCGGCCGTCAACCGGCGGCGGGCCATCAGCACGCCCTTCGCTTGTCCGATGACGTCGCGTGACTTGAGCGCCGTCTCGAGGCCGGCCTCGATCAGCGCGGCTTTCATGGCCACCGACGCCTGCGCACAAACACTTGCCCGAGGAGCTGCGAGCGGCGGGCGAACGCGTTTGGCTGCCTGGAGTACATGTTGAGTGCGCCCAGCGAGTCGTCGGTGACGAACAGCCGAAAGCTGATCATCGAGCGCACCCCGAGCTCCAGCGCCTTCGCGCGGTAGTCGGGCCAACGTTGTTCAAGCTCGAGGTCGTCGATCACGATCGTCTCGTGCTGCTCGATCGCTCCCAGGCACGGTCCTTGACCGGTGGCGTACTGCGCCAGGTCGCTCTCGTACGCCACCGACGAGGAATACGCAGGCGAATGGACTACGCCGCCCCGACCGACCAGCATCATGCTGACGCCATCACAGTGTTCGAGGATGTCCTCGCCGAGGTCGACGATGCGCTGCAAGGTCGCCTGCAGGCCGTCTGCGACGGACAACTCCCGCGCTATGACACCGATGCGTTCGAGCAGCTGCTCATCAGGACTGTGCTCGTCGATCACCGGTCCACCTCCACTGGAACTGCCCGCATCGTACGTCTCCCCCGCGACAGCCACCCGGAGCAGCGCCCTCGAAGGTCGCTCACGAATGCTGGCGCTGCGGCGGCGGGTGAGCGGGACCGGACGTGCAGCCCATCGTCACGGACAGCGCTATAGCAGCGCTGGGGAGACCTTTCCGCGGCCGCGGCAACCGCTACGCAAACCGTCCGGGTGGAACGACCCACACGGCGACAACCGCCGCATCAACCTGGCGACT
>NZ_JBGUAY010000018.1 GCF_041821025.1 Egicoccus sp. AB-alg6-2
ACATTCGACAACTCCGCACTCCGCACCGCATCCGCCGCAACCTTGGACGCATCCGCCGACGAGGTCGCGATCTCACGCACACTCGCCGACATCTCCTCCACCGCGGTCGCCACCGTCTGCACGTTGTGACTCACCTGCTCACCAGCAGCCGCCACCACATTCGCCTGCGTCGCCGTCTCCTCACTCGCCGCCGACACCTGCGCCGACACCGCAGCCAGGTCGTCCGACGAACGGCCCAGGCGGCGCGAGCTGCGACCGACCGTGCCGCTGATGGAGCGACCAAGGAAGATCGCGAGGCCAGTGGCCAGGGCGGCGACGACGAGCACGACCGTGATGATCAGCGCGCGCGCGGCCGCGTACGTGGCGTTGGCCTTGGCCTCCGCCGCCGCCGAGGTGGCGCGGAAGTGGTCGAGCAGGACGTCGGTCGCCTCGACCATGTTGGTCACGGCCGGCGCCTGTCGCTCGACGACGTTGGTCGTGGCGGCATCGAACTCACCTGCTGCGACGAGCTCGAGCGTGGTGTCGATGGCCGCCTTGGCCGTGGTGAAGGCCTCGTCGAGGGCCACGACCTTCGGCTGGTCGGCGGGGTGCACCGACGCGGCGAGATGGTCGATGGTCGCCTGCACCTCGTCGCTCAACTCACGTTCCTGGACCAGGGCGTTCGCGGCCAGGTCCCGGTCCTGCGTCAGCGCGATCCGCATGCCCAACCGGGTCATGCTCATCGTGTCGTGGTCGATGTCGGTGACGTCGTCGAGGAGGCGATACTCCTCGGCCATCTCGGTCAGCGCGCTGTTGACGGCCGCCATCCGCGTGATGGTGAACGCGGACAGCAGCACGAAGAGCACGATCACGAGCCCGAAACCGGCGATCAACTTGCGTTGCAGGGACATTGCGGAGAGCACGGCGATTGCCTTTCGATGGAGGGACACCCACGTACCCGTCCTCGGACGTGGCGCTCGGCCCTCCATCGGCACCACTGATGTGGTGTTCAGCAATCACAGGTGACGTTCAGCAAGAGCGCGTCAGTCGCCCGCGACGAAGAACCGCCACTGGCCGTCCTCGCTGATCCCGACCCGCCAGCCGAGGTAGCCGCCTGCCTGCTCGGCAGCCTGGGCCGGCTCGTCCATCCAGCTCACCTCCTGCCAGGCCTCGGCCGTGGTGTCCTCCGGTCGCCCGGTGTGGACACGTGGCCAGACGACGATCTCGCCGCCGTCGGCCAGGGACGGCGTGGTGACCAGCACCTGGGCCAGCCGGAGGAACGGCTCCTCCCCGGCCTCCTCGAGGTCCCACCAGTAGCCGACCGGGTCCGTCTCGCCGCCGAAGCTGTAGGTGAACTGGTCGGACTCGCTCGCCGCCGTGTGGAGCATCTGCTCGTCACACCGCAGCGCCGCGTCGAGGAGGAAGTCACGCATGGCGGCCACCGCGTCGGGGACGTCGGCAGGCACGACCTCGAGCTGGTGGCCCTGGGCCGAGCAGTCGCCCCCGGCGCCGGAGGGTTCCGGTTCGGTCGTCGGGGCCGGCTCGGTCGTCGGCGCAGGAGCGCCGGCGGAGTCGGGTGCCGGCCCCGGGTCGACGTGGGGGTCGGCGGAGGTCTCGAGCTCCTCGGCGGCGACGGGCGTCGTGACGTCGGCCGCCTCGGGCGTCGTCCCGCACGCCGCGAGCGGCAGGACCAGTCCGACGGCGACGACGGCCAGCAGGTGGGAACGTGAACGGGAGCGGGGGCGCATCTGCGTCTTTCGGTGCACGGCGACCGGTGTGTCGCCTCTCACCCCCTCAGACGCGCACCCCGCTCCCGCGGTTGTCACGGATGTCGACGGTCAGCCGAGGTAGCTCCCCGTGTCGCCGCCGTGACCGTTGCCGTTGGCGGCGGACGCGGGGGCCGTGGGACGGAAGGGGGCGAACGACTCGCCCGGGACCGCGGCGGCGCCGTCTCCGCCACGCGTGGTCGGCGTGGCCTTCGCGGCTCCGTCGACGACGGCCTGGAGCGCTCCGGCGACCTCGCGG
>NZ_JBGUAY010000019.1 GCF_041821025.1 Egicoccus sp. AB-alg6-2
GGGTGCTGCCTGCTGCGGGTCGAGTTCGACCGTCGTGCCGACCCGGGCGTTGGCGAGCAGGAAGGTGCGGGCCTGACCGTGGCCGGACAGGACGTAGCCGCCGGTGGGGATCGGCATGGCGGGGGCGTCGACGAGCTGGCGGTCGCGGATCGCGGTGATCTTGCCGTCGACGACGGCGGCCTCGGCGC
The DNA here is from genome assembly GCF_041821025.1 of Egicoccus sp. AB-alg6-2. Lineage (NCBI taxonomy): Bacteria > Bacillati > Actinomycetota > Nitriliruptoria > Egicoccales > Egicoccaceae > Egicoccus > Egicoccus sp. AB-alg6-2. The sequence continues at coordinate 189 of NZ_JBGUAY010000019.1, forward strand.
CCCACTGGTTGGTGCCGGTGTTGGCGCCGAAGACGGGGGTGTAGCGCACCAGCTGGTCGGTGCCGCGGGCGACGTTCGTACCGGCCAGCGCGTGGTCCGACGTGCCGACGCGCACCGCGGTGCTGGCCGGCGAGAGGGCGACCGGTTCGGGAGCGACCGGCGCGACCGGCGTCGGTGACACAGGGGACGGCGTCGCCACCGAGGCGGCCTCCAGCAGGGTCACGTTGCTTCCGACGCGGAGCTGCAGCAACGCGGTGCGCGCCTGACCGTGGCCGGACAGGACGTAGCCGCCCGCCGGGATGGGCATGGCGGAGGCATTGCGGAGCTGGCGGTCGCGGATCGCGGTGACCTTGCCGTTGACGACGGCAGCTTCCAGACCCCAGCGGTTGGTGGCGGTGTTGGCACCGAACGCGGGGGTGTAGAGCACGAGCTGGTCGACCCCGCGGGCCACGTTGGTGCCTGCGAGTACGCGAGCGGACGACCCGAGCAGGACCGCCTCGCCGCGCGCGGCGGTCGCCGGCGCGAGGACGCCGACCCGACTGCCGACCTTCAGCCCGGCGAGGAGGGTCAGGCGGGCCTGGCCGTGGCCGGACAGGACGTAGCCGCCGGCGGGGATGGGCATGGCGGGCGCGTCGACGAGCTGGCGGTCGCGGATCGCGGTGACGACGCCGTCGACGACGGCGGCCTCGGCGCCCCACTGGTTGGTGGCGGTGTTGGCGCCGAAGGCGGGGGTGTAGCGCACGAGCTGGTCGGTGCCGCGGGCGATGTTGGTGCCGGCGAGGGCGTGCACGTCGTTGCCGGTGCGGATCGCGACGCCGGCGTCGACGGCGTTGCTGGCCCGCGCGGGGGAGGCGCCGAGCAGCAGGGCCTCGAAGAGGCCGAAGAGCAGCGACAACAGCACGACGGCCACGAGAGCGCGCCGTGGTGCAACCGGACGGGTCGGGGAACCGGCGTCGAGCCGGTGCAGGTGGAGGGAGGGGAACGACACGGGGAGACCTCGGGTTTCTGGTGGAGGGGACGACGACACCCGTCGCTCGCGGGACGGCTGGCTCGACCGGTCGCCGCGACGGCGTCGACGACCGGAGTTGGCGCCGCGTTGTCGACGCCGGGCCGCAGTGCGGGCCGCGCCGTCCTCGACGGCCGCGGTGTGCGTCTGCCCGCAATTCGGACTTCTTGGGCATCTGCGCGTGGCTCGCACAGGTGGCGGTTCGCCACTTCTGCCAGGCGGACAACAAAAAACGACCGGCGGGACGGTGGGTGCCCGTCCCGCCGGTCGTCCGGTGGGTCTAGCGGCGGACCG
>NZ_JBGUAY010000020.1 GCF_041821025.1 Egicoccus sp. AB-alg6-2
TCCGGCCTTCGGCAACGATGTGAAGATGTGGGCGTCGGGGTGCAGTTCGAGCGACTTCCGGATCTGACGTTCGAGGTTGTCGATGCGGCCGTTGAGCTGTTCGATCGATTCGACCAGGGCCAGGGTCACGACCGCTCGGGCGTCGGCTTCGTTGCCGCCGAGCCCGCGGGGTGCGTCGACGAGCCGTTGGTGCAGCTCGCTGCCGGTCTTGTGGCCGCAGTAGCCCTGCCCGCGCAGCCACGCGTCGAAACGCTTGGGTGAGAGCCAGTCGGCCTGCTGCTGGGTGGTGAACCGACGAAGCCACGCCAGCGAGATCGGTGAGTCCAGCCGCGAGAACAGCCCGACCGCGCCAGGCAGGACGAGTTGAAGGTTGGCGAGTAGCTGGTTCGTCAACGCGATTCGTGCCTCGACAAGGTCCTTGCGTGCTCGCGTCAAAGCCCGCAGCGCCAGGGTCGCGTCGGTGTCGCGCTCGAGCGGCTGCAGGCGCAGCAGGTCGGTGCGGAGCACGTCGGCGAGGACGAACGCGTCCAACGCGTCGTCTTTGTTCCCGGCGTTGCCGTAGCGGCCACGCAGGTTTTTCAACTGTCGCGGGTGGATCACGAACACGGTGATCCCACCCTCGAGCAGTGTGTCGACCACAGGCCCGTCGGGCCGTTCGATCGCGACCCTGCCTACACCGTGCTGCACGAACCGACGCAGCATCGACGCCAATCCAGCCGCCGTGTGGGCAAACTCGAAGCGGGCGACCAGCCGACCGGTGTGATCCACGACCGCACCGACATGCTTCTCACTCGCCCAGTCGATCGCGCCCGTAGGCGCGGGGACGTCCTCAATGTCATCCTTCATCTTGGAGCCTCTCACTGGTGCTAGCAGTGACGAGTGCTCCCGGTTCGGGACGCGCAGCCGGAGGCTGACTGATCGGCGCTCCACGGCGCACAGCCCTGTCGCCGGTCTCGCGCGTCCCGGACCACCCGGCCCCGCAGAACTCAGGCTGACCCTCGACGGGTGAGACGCCTTGGCGGTGACACAAGTGGCCCGGGAACACGACCGGCATCATCCGCCGGCTCTACAAGGATGACCAGTCAGT
>NZ_JBGUAY010000021.1 GCF_041821025.1 Egicoccus sp. AB-alg6-2
CGGCCGGGGACGGGCCGTAGGTGGTGGTCGGTCAGCGCAGGGCGAGGCCGGTGTCGGGGTCGAAGAAGTGCATCTGGTCGGTGCGGAAGCCGACCTCGATGTGGTCGCCGATCTTGGGGGGGTTGCCGGGTTCGAAGCGGGCGGTGAAGGTCTGTCCGCCGGTTTCGGCCTGCCGCTTGAGGTCTTCGAACGCTTCGTCGTCGTCGATGGCTTCTTTCATGTCATCGGTGACCACCGGGGGGGTGTCGGTACGGAAGTGGACCAGCATCTCGGCCCCCAACATCTCCACCAGGGTGACCTCACGTCCGCGCCACACCTGCCCGGGGGCGACCTCGTCGACGGGAGCGAAGTGTTCGGGCCGCATCCCGATCACCACCGGCCCCCCGGCACGATCGGCAACCTTGGGATAGCGGTCGAGCGCATCGACGGGCACCTCCAACCGTGACGCGCCCCGGTCGAGCTCGACGTAGACCCGCCCGTCGTCTTTGACCAGCGTGGCCGAGGCGATGTTCATCGACGGCGAGCCGATGAACCCGGCCACGAACAGGTTGTTGGGCTCGTTGTACAACTTCTGCGGCGCGTCGACCTGCTGCAACTTGCCCCGCATCAACACCGCGACCCGATCGCCCATCGTCATGGCCTCGATCTGATCGTGCGTGACATACACGGTGGTGACCCCAAGCCGGGCCTGCAACGCCGCGATCTCGGCCCGCATCTGCACCCGCAACTTCGCATCCAGGTTCGACAACGGCTCGTCCATCAAAAACGCCTGCGGCGAACGCACGATCGCCCGGCCCATCGCGACCCGCTGCCGCTGCCCACCCGAGAGCGCCTTGGGCTTGCGGTGCAGATACTCGGTCAACCCCAAGATCTCGGCCGCGTCCTTGACGCGGCGGTCGATCTCGTCCTTGGGCGTCTTGGCCAACTTGAGCGCGAACCCCATGTTGTCGGCCACACTCATGTGCGGATACAGCGCATACGACTGAAACACCATCGCGATGTCGCGTTCCTTGGGCGAGAGATCATTGACCACCTGATCCCCGATGTACA
>NZ_JBGUAY010000022.1 GCF_041821025.1 Egicoccus sp. AB-alg6-2
CCGACGCCTCTCTGTGTCAAGGGCGGGTTCGAGGGTCGGGGCGGAGCGCAGGTCGAGGTGCCCGAGGCCGGGTCGGATCTCGGGTTCCGTGGTGCTGGTTGGGGATGTAGCGTGGGTGGTGGTCCGGGGAAGTGACTAGAGCCAAGAATCGGTTAGGGATGCGATCCGGTCACGCGGACGCGAGTCTCGTTCCCGCTTGTCCTCCCCGGGCCACCTCACGTCGACGTGCGTCGACGAGCAGCCGGCGGTAGACCACGTCGGAGAGCTGCCGTTTGAGTGCGCGCATCGCTTCGCCGCGGGTCTTGCCCTGGGCGAGCTTTCGTTGCACGTAGGCCTTGCCGGGACCGCCGTGGCGGATCTGGGTCACGGCCGCGATGTGGATCGCGGCGTTGAGTTGGCGGTTGCCGCCCTGGTTGAGGCGGTGCCGTTTGATGTCGCCTGACGATGCCTCGATCGAGGCGGTGCCGTTGTAGGCCGCGAAGTGTCCGGCCGTCGGGAACCGTCTAACGTCTGCGACGCTCGCCAGGATTGTGGCGGCGCTGATGTCACCGATGCCGAAGATGCCGGTCAGCGTCGTGCCGTGCGCTTCGAGCGCCTCGTGCAGCCGCGTCTCGACCGCAGGGATGCGCCGCTCACACCAACGCCAGTCCTCGAGCAGCTGCTTGGCGACCTCACGACGCTCAGTCTCGACCAGCGAACCTGGCCGCACCGAACGCACCATTTTGGCGGCTTTGACGGTCGTGAGCTTGGTCGGCGCTCCGCCGGGGACCATCTCCGACAGCAGCGCGTGCACCCGGC
>NZ_JBGUAY010000023.1 GCF_041821025.1 Egicoccus sp. AB-alg6-2
GTTGTCGACCACGTAGGTGGCGTCGGTGAGGCTGGAGTGGTCGTAGTACTGGGGGGCGACCAGGTCGAGGGCGCGGCCGTTGTTGAGCGCGGTCACGAAGTTGATGTCGGCCTGGCGCCAGGGTGCGGGGGGTGTGGTGATCGCGAAGCGGGGCCCGTAGGTGGCCTTGAGTTGTTGCGAGACCCAGACGGCGTTGGGGATGTTGGCCTGGATGAGGCGTTCTTCCTCGATGTTCCAGTCGATGCCGTCGAATCCGCCCAGGCTGCGGTGGATGCGGTGGATGGAGGCGAGGAAGGCTTCTCGGCGGGCGTTGGTGGTGATGTCGAGTGCTTCACCGGCGCCGCCGATGGAGAGGATGACGGCACGGCCCTGCGAGCGCAGGTGGGCGATGTCGGCGACCAGTTCGGCGTGGGTCTGGTTGGACTGTTCGAAGAAGACCGAGCCGTCGGTGCCGGGCTGTCCGCCGGTGGGGCGGGCGGAGAACAGGTAGACGGTGTTGTAGGCGGCGGGGACGTCACGCAGTCGGGGCGCACGCCAGTAGGTCCAGTAGCCACCGACGACCTTGCTGGGCAGACCCATCTGCTCTCCGGTGCTGGGCGCCGGAGCCGGGGCAGGCGCCGGGGCCGGAGCAGGCGCCGGGGC
>NZ_JBGUAY010000024.1 GCF_041821025.1 Egicoccus sp. AB-alg6-2
GTAGGCCCACTCGTTCTTCAGCGTGAGGTTGAACCGCTCGACCTTGCCGTTGGTCTGAGGCCGGTACGGGCGCGTGCGTAGGTGGCGGATCTGCCGGCTCTGGAGCGTGTCACGGAACGCCAGGGATCGGTAGCAGGAGCCGTTATCGGTCATGACGCGCTCGATGGTGATGCCGTGTTCGGCGAACCAGTCGATGGCGCGGCTCATGAACGCGGTGGCGGTCTCCTTGCGTTCGTCACGGTGGGCTTCGACGTAGGCGATCCGGCTGCGGTCGTCCACGGCGATGTGGAGGTAGTCGTAGCCCAGCCGCGGCTGTTTGCGGTGGCGGGTGCGCCGCTCCTGCGCCCTCAGCTCTGGGGCGTTGCCGCGTCCGTGGAACCGCCAGCCACCCCCGTCGGGGATGCGGCCCTGCTTCTTGACGTCGACGTGGAGCAGCTCGCCCGGTCGTTCGCGCTGGTAGCGGACCACGGTGCGGGTCGCGCGATCCAGGTCGGCCAGCCGCGGCAC